>CAXBKC010000183.1:0-7672 GCA_963975615.1 uncultured Oleiphilus sp. | reverse complement strand
TAAAGCGCTTTTAATTGTCATCACGAACCTCGTTAAATATTTAAACTAATTATCTTTCTAATTACAGTTATAATGGTTTTTACTAATTCTTAAGAGAGGGTAATACTACCAACCATCAAGTTCTGGACACTCTGTTGCACGGTAGCTTTTTTGCCTATAACAAACGCCCGGCTCGCTAGATCTGGCAGTGAAAACTTCCCCTTCTGGTGTTGTTAGTGTTGCTTTTCCAAATGGTTTTCCGTCTTTAAACGTACCCGTAATTTTACTACCATTTGGATTTAAGATTTCACCATTGCCGTGATACAAACCATCAATAAACTGACCAACATACTTTTTCCCGTTAGAGTAAGTTTCTACGCCTTTGCCATGAAACATACCATTAGAAAATGAACCTTCATAATGGCCACCATCAGGGTAAGTTAAGGAGCCATTACCATGGAATAAATTATCGGCAAAACCACCGACATATAATAAGCCTTGCTTAGTTGTGAGTGTGCCTTGGCCGTTTAAAACGCCATCAATCCAAAAGCCGGTGTATATATCTCCTGTGGCTTTAGTTAAAGTGCCTTCTCCGTTAAATTTGCTATCACTTAGCTCACCAATATAGTTATCACCTTCGGTAGTCGTTAAAGTGCCTTTTCCTTGCATTTTTCCTTCAAACCATTGGCCTTGATATTTCATACCATTTGCATAACGAATAGAACCATTTCCATGGAATTCGCCGTTGACAAAAGAGCCGTTATATTCGAATTTGCCTTCCTTAGTATAGTGACCTTCTCCGGTTTTGATGTCGTTCTTCCAGACCCCGTTTGTATAGACTACTTTAGTGGACTGCTTTAAGGATGCATTAATTGTTTGAGTGCTACCTCTTCGAATATCAATACTGGCTTTCCAACTTAGGTAGCCTTGCTTTGCCACCTCTACACTGTAGTTACCTGGCGTCAACTCTAAATCTAGTTTTGTTGGGCCGTAAGGCTTGCCATTTATTAAAACTGTATCGTTAGTAACATTTGAGCGAACAACCAGTTTACCTGTGGTAATAACTTGCTTAACTGGTGGGGTGTTTTCAAAAGATACAACTTCAGGGGAAGTCGTATCTTTATTGTTTTCGGTGGGATACTGCTTGTTAGTTGTAGGTTCAGCAGCAGGTTGAAGTGTTGGATTTTCATCAAATGCAATTTTCTCTAAAGGTTGTTCATCTGCAAATATAGGCTCTTGCGCAAAAGAAGCGTCTTCTGTTTGCTTTAAAGAGGCTAACACTTGTTTACCTTTTTCAGAATCGCCGTAAGTTTGTTTCTTCTTGGCTAGAGGGTTCTCAATACTAGGATTTAAAGGCGAGTTTTCTGTGAGCTCTACAGTTTTTGTTTGCTCGTTCATTGAGTCTTTATTTACTGTGACAAAGCTCAGTGTGATTAAAAGCATTATCATTAAAGAGTTAATAAAGAGAAGAGGTCTTAGATCGACCATTTATTACTTTCCTTCCTAATATAAAATGAGTAGAGATACTCATGATTGAATTTGTGTATAAGCAAGAAGTTTAACAACGCTCTCAAAGTATTATAGTTTGAGTTTTGAAGATGGTTAGCTAAGAGTTATTCAGCCCATACTTTGCAGTTTAGTATTAAAATAAAAGAAATGCCTGTTAAAACAATTTAATTGTATGCTGAGTCACATATTTCTAGCATTCTAAATTGTATTAAATTAACGTCAATAATAGTTTTTTTCTATCCATGTTGTTAGGCTGCTTTTCTCTGCAGATTTTTCATGCTATGTATAGCCTTATCGAGACTTAACAGATTGCTTACAATTTAATGATCCTATCAATGCTTCTACCTATTTCTTTTATGGTGTTATGTTATTTTAACTGGTTTAGCGTCATAAAATGCATGAACTAATACCATAGTCATTTTGTTTACGGATAAATTATTCTTTTATAAATAAGGTACTTACTTTTTATGTCTACTCCCAATAGTGAAAATCAATTTAATCTGATTAGAACGCAGTCTATCGATGCTCTTCATGTGATTGTAGAAGAGTATGAGCATGTTGGGACGGGGGCTAAGCATCTACATTTTGCCTCTAACAATAGTGAAAATGTTTTCTTGGTAGGGTTGAAAACAGTCCCTCATGATAATACAGGTGTAGCGCATATACTTGAGCATACGGCTTTATGTGGCAGTGAGAAGTATCCTGTTCGTGACCCGTTTTTTATGATGATTCGTCGTTCACTCAATACCTTCATGAATGCTTTTACCAGTAGTGATTGGACGGCTTACCCATTTGCGAGCAAAAATAAAAAAGACTTCAATAACTTGCTTGAAGTTTATTTAGATGCTGTTTTCTTTTCTCGTTTAGATGAAATGGATTTTTTGCAGGAAGGGCATCGACTTGAATTTGAAAAACCTGACGATTCATCAACAGACCTTACTTTTAAGGGTGTTGTCTATAATGAAATGAAAGGCGCGATGAGTTCACCTGTTAGTCAGTTATGGCAACTGTTTACACGTCATTTATTTCCAACTACAACTTACCACTATAATAGTGGTGGTGACCCTGAGCAGATTACAAACTTAAGTTATGAGGGGTTAAAAAGCTTTTATAAAAAGCACTATCATCCTAGCAATGCTGTATTTTTAACATTTGGTGATATTCCTGCAAGTGAGCATCAAGAAAAAATGCACAGAATGGCTTTATCGCGTTTTTCTAAGAAAGATCAAAAAATAGAAATTCCTGATGAGCAGCGCTATTGTGCGCCTATTAGAGTTCAAGAAAACTATCCAATAGAAAAAGGTGAAGCGGTTGAAAATAAAACTCATATTGTGCTCGGGTGGTTATTAGGTCATAGCTTTGATTTAGAGCAGAACTTAGAAGCACATTTATTGGCTGACGTATTGTTTGAAAATAGTGCTGCACCTTTACAGCGCCTACTTGAAAGCACCAAGCTTGGCTATGCTCCTTCTCCTTTGTGTGGCTTAGAAGATTCCAATAGAGAAATGGCATTTGTTTGTGGTATAGAAGGTGGCGAGCAAGGGTCCGAAGAAGCCTTAGAGCTAGAGGTCTTTGCATTGTTACAAAAAGTTGCTAGCGAGGGTGTGCCAAAAGAAAGATTGGATGCCGTTTTGCACCAGCTTGAATTGAGTCAGAGAGAAATTGCGGGTGATAGCTACCCTTATGGGCTTCAGCTGATTTTGGCAGCCTTACCGCCAATGCTTCATGGAGGGGATCCAGTAGCGCTTTTAGATCTTGAGCCTGTGATAGCAAAGTTGCGTGAAAGAGTAAAAAATCCAGATTATTTTAAAGGTCTAGTCAGAAAACTTTTGTTGGAAAACTCCCACCGAGTGACCTTATCTTTAAAACCAGACACCTCGTTTGATGATATTCGGCATAGTTTACTGAAGCGCCAATTAGAAACTATTAAAACTGGCTTGTCTGAGCCGGAAAAACAAAAAGTTATTGATCAAGCGGCTGTTTTGAATGAAAGGCAAAGAAGGAAAGATGACGAGTCCATTTTACCAAAAGTCGGTATTGAAGATGTACCGCGTAGTTTAACTTTCCCTGAGGCTGTTCGATCACCTATTTCAGATAAAATCACTTGTTATCATCAGGGCACAAATGGTTTGGTGTATCAGCAAATTATCATAGATTTGCCAGTATTGTCTTCTGAGTTAATTGCAGTATTGCCAATTTATACCAGCATACTGACTGCACTTGGCGTTGGTGAGGCTTCTTATTTAGATGTTCAGAATCGTCAGTCTGCCGTAACCGGTGGTATATCAGTGTTTAATTCTGTGAAGCCTTCTTTAGATGATATTCAGGACGTTCAAGGTAAAATTATTTTCTCAGGAAAAGCGCTAAGCCGTAATCATCAAGCGCTTTCGGATATGTTGTTTGAAACGCTGGAAAGTGTGCGTTTTGATGAGTTTGATCGAATACGTGAGTTAGTTGCACAAATTAGGGCTAGGAGAGAGCAGTCGGTGACAAGCAATGGTCATGCTCTGGCAATGGGCGTGGCGAGTAGCAAAATGAGTCCCGTCTCTTATATGAGTTATCAGCTGCATGGTGTGATGGGCATTAACCATATAAAAGATTTAGATGACGCTCTAAAAAGTGCGAATAATGAAAGTTCTAAAGCGGTAATGACTTCGCTTGCAGATAAACTTTGTTCAATACATAAGTTGGTTTTATCTTCGAAGCGAGAGTATTTACTTATCTCAGAGAGTGAAGTTTCTGAAAGTATGGCTAGTTATGTGAATGAGAAACAGTCTGGCTTTAAAGCAGCTGCTCCACAAGATTTTAAGCTACCACCATGCAGAGAGAATGTGAAAGAAGCTTGGATAACTTCAACGCAAGTTAACTTTTGCTCAAAAGCTTACCAGACGGTTGATGGATCTCATTCTGATGCGCCAGCGCTAACTGTGTTAGGTGGTTTTTTGCGTAATGGTTTCTTACACAGGGCGATTAGGGAGCAGGGAGGGGCTTATGGGGGCGGTGCAAGCCAAGACTCTGGATCTGCTTCGTTCAAATTTTATTCGTATCGAGATCCAAGGTTAAGTGAGACGCTTGATGATTTTGATGCATCTGTAGTTTGGCTAAAAGAAAGTCAGCATGACGCAGAAACGCTCGAGCAAGCTATTTTAGGCGTTGTCTCTCAGATTGATAAGCCGCGCTCGCCTTCGGGTGAGGCGAAAGGTGACTTTCATAGCAACTTATTTGGTAGAAGCAGAAAGTATCGTGAAGACTTTAGAGCGAATGTACTCAAGGTTTCTTTGGCAGACTTGTTGCGTGTGGCAGACGAGTATTTACTGCCTGAAAAAGCAAGTTTTGGCGTAATTACTCAATCTGCAAATAAAGAAAAACTACAGAAAATGGGGTTCGAAACTCACGAGCTTTAATCTGTTTTTAGCATCGTCGCTCGATTTGTGCTTGAACCATAATTCGAGTGGCGATTTCTTCAACTGAATAGTGCGTAGTGTTCATGAAAGGTATTCTCTCTTTCTTGTACATCAGCTCAACTTCTTCGACCTCAAAATTACACTGCTTCACTGAAGCGTAGCGTGAGTTTGGTTTGCGCTCATTTCTGATCATGACGAGCCTTTCTGGTTCAATGGTAAGGCCAAAAACTTTTTCCCTGTAGGGTTTTAGTTGTGAGGGTAAAACTTGGTCTTCGATATCTTCTTCTGTAATAGGGTAGTTGGCTGCTTTAATTCCGTACTGCATTGCAAGGTAAAGGCAAGTGGGCGTTTTCCCGCTTCTCGAAACGCCAACTAATATCACATCGGCTTGGTCATATAGCTTTGTTCTGGCGCCATCGTCATTGTCTAGGGCATAATTAATGGCTTCAATGCGTTTGTCATAGCGCGTATTTTTTGTAATTCTCGTTCTGCCCACATTATAGGAAGACTGTGTCCCTAGCTCTTGCTCAAGGGGTGCTAGAAAGGCTGCGAATATATCAATCATAAAGGATGAACTCTGGCTGATAACTTTACGGATCCCATCATCTACAACGGTGTCGAATATGATCGCTTTTGCCCCATCACGCTCAGCTGCAGCATTAATTTTTACAACGGTTTGTTCCGCTTTTTCGATGCTGTCTACATAAGGAAGTGTAACTTTAGTGAAATTGTAGTCTTCAAAACGAGCGAGAAGGCTCATGCCGAGTGCTTCAGAAGTAATTCCGGTACCATCAGAAATAAAAAAAGCTGTGCGATGTGAGTTCATTTTTTCCAACTTATATAATGATTCCATTCTGGAGTTCTTCTCAGAATGTAGTCTTATTAATTTTAATAAATTTAGCATAAAGTGTTACAATTCTCACCAGTTTGAAAGTCTACTTGGCGGTAATGCTAAAACTGGCTCTAAATGATTCCTTTGTCTTCCGCTTAAGGGGTCAGTTGTTGTTTTTAGCAAATGGATTGCTGCTTAATAATATTTACCTCATCGATATACCCGTTATCGCGGGATCGTAGTTTAGTGATAGGAGTAAGGTTTTGCAGGATTATATTGTCTGGTTTGATCAACTGGGAATGAATGATGTAGAGCGAGTAGGAGGTAAAAATGCCTCACTTGGTGAGATGATTAGTCACCTTTCTTCTTTGAATGTTAGGGTTCCAGGTGGTTTTGCGACAACTTCAAAAGCTTATTGGGAATTTTTATCTGCCAATGGTTTAACTGAAAAGATAAACCATGCTTTGGCAAAGTTAGATGTGAATGATGTAAATGCATTGGCCCGTGTTGGAGCGGAAATTCGCTCTTGGGTGATGGATGCACCATTTCCAGATGCGCTAAATAAAAGTCTAGAAGGTGCTTTCGCACAACTACAAGATGGAAATGTAGAGCTCTCTGTTGCTGTTAGATCTTCTGCGACCGCAGAAGATTTACCCGAAGCATCATTTGCTGGTCAGCAAGAGACTTTTTTGAATGTTAAGGGTATAGAGCAGGTTAAGAAATCTGTTAAAGAAGTATTTGCTTCACTATATAACGATCGAGCAATTTCATACCGAGTTCATCATGACTTTGCTCATAGTGAAGTTGCACTATCTGCCGGTATACAGAAAATGGTTAGAAGTGAGACTGCAAGCTCTGGTGTCATGTTTACTTTGGATACCGAGTCAGGTTTCCGAGATGTGGTCTTTATTACGTCATCATATGGCTTGGGTGAGACTGTAGTTCAGGGGGCCGTTAATCCTGATGAGTTCTATATACACAAGGCGACATTTGAAGCAGGAAGGCCGGCTATTCTAAGAAGAAACTTAGGGTCTAAAGCGATCAAAATGGTTTATAGCCAAGATGAGAGTGACGCATTGGTTGAGACTGTTAAGGTAGAAAAATCTCAGCGTAGTAAATTTTCATTAACAGATGATGAGTTGAATGAGCTAACTCGGCAAGCGCTTATTATTGAGAAGCACTATAAACGACCTATGGATATTGAATGGGCAAAAGATGGTGATGATGGTTTGTTGTATATTGTTCAGGCCCGGCCAGAAACTGTTAAAAGCCGATCAAATGCGACCATACTAGAGCGTTATTTGATGAAAGAGACAGGAACTGTGTTGGTTGAAGGCCGCTCTATAGGACAAAAAATTGGTAGTGGTCCTGTTCGTGTCATTAATGATTTATCTGATATGGATCAGGTTCAGGATGGGGATGTGCTTGTTACTGACATGACAGACCCGGACTGGGAGCCTGTTATGAAGCGCTCATCTGCCATCATAACTGATCGAGGTGGAAGGACCTGTCATGCTGCTATCATAGCTAGAGAGCTTGGTATTCCAGCGGTGGTCGGTTGTGGTGATGCCAGCGACATACTAAAAACTGGCCAAAATGTGACGGTTTCTTGTGCGGAAGGTGATACTGGCTTTATTTATGAAGGTTTGTTGGATTTTGAATTGAAAGAAAATTCGGTGGAGTCTATGCCTGAGTTAGATTTCAAAATCATGATGAATGTCGGTAATCCAGATAGAGCTTTCGATTTTCAGGCTTTACCAAATGATGGTGTTGGTTTAGCCAGATTAGAGTTTATTATTAATCGGATGATCGGCGTTCACCCTAAGGCTTTATTGAATTTTGATACTCTGCCATCAGAAGTTAAATTGGCAGTAGAAAAGAGAATGAGTGGTTATGCCTCTCCTGTTGGTTTCTATATCGATAAACTGGTTGAAGGTATTTCTACCTT
>CAXBKC010000182.1:0-7685 GCA_963975615.1 uncultured Oleiphilus sp. | reverse complement strand
ATCAATGAGAGTATGTAATGCATTGGGATAGAGATCGGCTTTTAATGGATCTAAGTAAGTTTTCGTTTAGGACTAAGCCTGCTGTAAAAGGCGAAATAATTCAGTATTACGACTTTTATGACATGAACTTCTATCAGGAGTTTGAAGGCTTGGAGCAGAGAGTAGGCTGGATTGAAACGGGCGAGTTTCGTCTAGTTATGCAGAGCTTTAAGCCTGAAGTTGCTAAGGCAACTATTTTTATATTTCATGGATATTTTGATCATGCAGGAATTTACCATCATCTTATACGCTTCTTATTGAAGCATAACTATGCTGTCGTTATATATGATATGCCAGGCCATGGCTTATCCAGTGGTAAACCAACGGCTATTACTACTTTTCAACAATATCAAGATGCTATGAATGCGTGTTTGGATGTGTGTAAAAATAACATGCCGTTACCCTATCATTGTGTTGGGCAAAGTACGGGAAGTGCTGTAATTATCGATAGACTGAAGAATGGCGATCCAGCTGAGCTGGTATTTGATAAAGTAGTATTGTTGTCTCCCTTGGTTCGTCCCAAAGGCTGGAAATCTATTGTTCGTATTCACTCTACCATTAAGCCTTTTATAAAAGTTTGGTTTCGTAAATTTGCTAAAAACTCTGAAGATACATCCTTTACAAAATTTCTGAGAGAGCATGATCCACTTCAATCAAAATGGTTATCTGTTGATTGGATTAGTGCTTTAAAAGAATGGATTCCGACTATTGAAAGTGGTGAGTGTATCAAGAGGAAGGTTTTAATTGTTCAAGGCACGGGTGATAACACGGTTGATTGGGAGCATAATGTTGAGGTTCTAAAGCGCCTTTTTAGTGAAGTGAAAATTGCTTATGTAGAAGATGCACAGCACCACTTAGTAAATGAATCTTTAGCAAAGCGAGCGTCTGTTTTTAAGGTAATGTTGACTGAAATTGAAGGTTATAGTTGATACCTTAGATGTGAATAAAGCTAAGTCATTATAAAAGGCCAATGAGTTAACTCATTGGCCTTTTATTTTAGCTAATACTGAATTAAAACAGAACTCGGCATTTGATTGTGCCCGTCACTGTATTTAGTTTTTCTTTGGCTAAAGCACTGCATTCTTTATTTACATCAACAACAACATAGCCAACGTCTTCGTTTGTTTGAAGGTATTGGCCAAGTATGTTGATGTTATTATCAGCTAGTGTTTTGTTAATTTCAGACATCACACCAGGGATATTCTCGTGTATATGAAGAATACGATGATTGTTAGGGTGTGTAGGAAGTGCGACTTCAGGGAAGTTGACAGACGTTATTGATGTGCCTGTATCACTATAAGTAGCCATTTTTTCACCTACCTCAAAGCCAATATTTTCTTGAGCTTCTAGAGTACTACCGCCAACATGAGGCGTTAGGATGACGTTATCAAATTCTCGTAATGGTGAGATGAACTCTTCATCATTAGATTTAGGCTCAACCGGGAAAACATCAACAGCGGCACCTAAAAGTTTTTTACTTGTAAGTACTGCACATAATGCATCGATATCAACAACTGTACCTCGAGCAGCATTGATAAAAATGCTGCTGTCTTTCATTTTAGCAAATTCAGCGGCACCCATCATGTTTTGAGTTGCTAGAGTTTCTGGCACATGTAAGCTAATGATGTCACAAGTTGAAAGGAGTTCATCCATAGTGTCAACCTGGCTTGCATTGCCTAAAGGAAGTTTGGCTACGATGTCATAAAAATAGACCTTCATACCTAAGCCTTCTGCAAGAACACTTAATTGGCTACCGATGCTTCCGTAGCCAACAATGCCTAGCTTCTTGCCGCGAATTTCATAGCTGTTGGTTGCCGATTTCATCCAGCCACCACGATGAGCGACGGCATTCTTTTCTGGAACGCCACGTAATAATAAAATAGCTTGTGCTAATACCAGCTCGGCTACACTTCGCGTATTTGAATATGGTGCGTTAAAGACAGCAACGCCGTGACGGGTAGCGGCTTTTAAGTCAACCTGATTGGTTCCGATACAAAAACAACCGACGGCAATTAGTTTACTTGCTGCATCGAAGACTTCTTTAGTTAGTTGTGTTCTTGATCGAATACCCACAAAATGTGCATCTGCGATTTTTTCAATCAACTCTTCATTACCTAACGAAGTTTTGATGTATTCAATATTGGTATAACCCGCTTTTTTTAATGTACTGACGGCAGATTCATGCACACCTTCTAAAAGCAAAAAACGAATTTTATCTTTACCTAAAGACGTTGTAGCCATATTTGCGTAAAACCTTTTAGTTTTTGGTGAAAGTTTACTCAATAAATTGAGTTAATATTCCACGCTGATATAGGAAATTGTTTGGATTCTAACAAGAGATAAATATTAAAGATATTGTGTTTGAAAAAGATGCGTATGATAACATACTCAGCTTTTTAGTCGTTAAAAAAAATTATATCTATTTAAATATAGATATTAATCAAGTGGATATACGGCATTCTTAATAATCAACATTAATAAATTATAGTTTGGATGGATGGTTTTCTCTTATGGTGAACTCAGAACAGATCGTTGAAGCCCTAAAAGTAGTAGTTGAAGAAGGCAAAGTGAGAACGGATGCGGAGTCACTCAATTCTCATGGCAAAGATTGGACGAAAATTTATGCACCGAAACCAACAGCTATCGTTTTTCCAAAAACAACAGAAGAAGTGCAGGGAATTGTCCTGCTAGCGAATGAAATGGGGTTTGCACTAGTACCATCTGGAGGACGAACAGGTTTAAGTGCGGGTGCAGTTGCTGCAAATGGAGAAGTCGTTGTTTCGTTCGATTATATGAATGCCGTTTTAGACTTTAGCGCAAGTGATCAGACTGTTCGTTGTCAAGCTGGTATCGTAACAGAACAGCTCCAGAATTTTGCAGTTGAAAACGGTCTTTATTACCCGGTAGATTTTGCTTCTGCGGGTTCTAGTCAGATAGGTGGAAATCTTTCTACTAATGCTGGCGGTATTAAGGTTATTAAGTACGGTATGAGTCGTGACTGGGTGCTAGGGCTAAAGGTTGTCACAGGCGCTGGTGAGATTTTGGAGCTTAACCGGGATTTATTAAAAAACAATACCGGTTATGACTTAAGACATTTGTTTATTGGTGCTGAAGGTACGTTAGGGTTTATTACTGAAGCAACAATGAAGCTTACCCGCCAACCGAATAATTTAACTGTGTTAGTTTTAGGTTTAAATGATATTACCAATACCATGGATGTGCTGAAGAGCTTTCAGTCATCGCTTGACTTGTGTGCCTATGAATTCTTTTCTGAAGAAGCGATGCAGCACGTTCTGAAGCATCATGATGTGCCGAGGCCATTTGACACGCCAGCACCTTTTTATGCCTTATTAGAGTTTGAAGCAACGTCTGAAGAAGTGATGGATAAAGCAATGAACCTGTTCGAAGAATGTGTCGAACAGGGTTGGGTTGTAGATGGAGTTATTAGCCAGAGTGAAACTCAAGCTAAAAATCTATGGACCTTGCGTGAAGGGATCTCTGAGTCAATTTCAGTACGAACTCCGTATAAAAATGATATTTCCGTCGTGGTATCAAAGGTGCCGGGATTTCTGAATGAAATAAATGAAGTGGTTACGGAGCATTATCCAGATTTCGAGATAATCTGGTTCGGGCATATAGGTGATGGAAATTTACACTTAAATATACTCAAACCTTTAGATCTTCCAAATGATGAATTCTTCGCAAAATGTGTGAATGTCAATAAATGGGTGTTTGATATCGTTGAAAAATACAAGGGAAGTATTTCAGCAGAGCATGGTGTCGGCATTGTTAAAAAAGATTATTTACAATACACCAGGTCCCCAGAAGAAATTTCAATCATGAAAGGGATAAAGCTGGTATTCGACCCGAAGGGTGTCATGAATCCAGGTAAAATATTCGACTTATAAAAATCATCTATATAGAGTCATTGCACTAGTTCATTTAAAATGCGTAGATAAGTTAGTGCTCTAGATCAATTGATCTATAACTAAAAATAACTATTAATAAGTGAACCTACAGATGTATAAAAAATTACCACGCTCTATAACGACCTTCTTTAATGTCATTGTTTTATCTATCAGTCTTTTAGGTATTCCTGTTTCTCAGGCGGCAACACTGACACCGGTGAAGTTCTGCATATGGGATCCGGTCGGCTCAAATGGCCCGTTCATCACTTTTCTAAAGCAGACCAAATTAAAAGCTATTTCGTGGGGCATAGATCTGCAGCTGGAAGCTTATACTGATGAAAAAGTAACCTTTAATGATTTTAAATCTGGTATTTGTGATGCTGTGTTTTTAACAAACTTGTTAGCGCGCGAGCTTGTACCTTTTACGGCTGCTTTCGGTGCGCCTGGTGCGATCAGTTCGCTTGATGAGCTTAAAACTTTGTCGGCAACATTGAATAGCCCTAAAGCAAAAGAATTGATAACAAATGATAGGTATGAGGTTTCGGGTTTATTCCCTATTGGTGAGATTTATACTTTTGTAAGGGATAAAAGCAACGTACGAATTTCGAATATCAGCGGCAAAAAAGTATCTGTTTTAAATGCAGATGTCGCTAGCTCTCGTTTTGCAAAAGTGGTTGGTGCTTCTCCTGTTCATACTTCTTTAGCTACCTGGGGTGGACAGTTTAATAATGGAAATGTCGACGTAATGTTTGCTCCTGCGTTGGCTTATAATACATTCGAGTTGTATAAAGGTTTAGGGGAAACGGGCGGTATTATCGATTTCAATATTTTATATGCCGTTATGCAAATGGTGGTGAACACTCAGAAAGTACCTGAAGGTTTTGCCGCAAATATGCGATTGCATGCACTAGGACGTTTTGATGAATTAGAAAATACAGTTAAACAAGCTAAAAGCGAAATACCTGAAAAATATTGGGTTCGCTTGGATGCTGCTACACTTCAAGAGTATGAGAATTTATCGAAAAAGATTCGTTTAGACTTAAGGGATGAAAAAGCATTTGACCCTAAAGCGATAACTCTATTATGGAAAATTCGCTGTAAGTTTAATCCTTCTGATACTGAATGTGCATCTCCAGAATAGTATCATTGACAAAAATAGACTCAGAAGGTTTTAGGCATGTATCACGCGGTGTTTACAAATGGGAAGGTCTTTGAACAGCCAATCACTAAAGTGGTTTGTGTTGGGCGTAATTATGCCGAACATGCCAAAGAATTAGATAATCCTATTCCAGATGAGCCTATTTTATTTATCAAACCAGAATCAAGTGTGGTTGATTTACATGACGTTTTGTTGATATCACAGGCAGATTGTCATTATGAAACTGAATTGGCTGTTTTAATCGGTTCTGAGTTAAAAAATGCCACACATGAAGCCGTTTCACAAAGTGTTGCTGGTCTAGGTTTGGCTTTAGATTTAACTCGCCGCACTTTGCAGTCGAAACTGAAGGAAAAGAGTCACCCGTGGGAAGTGGCCAAAAGTTTTGATGGTTCTTGTCCATTAAGTCAATTCATCCCTTTGGAAAGTTTTAATAATGTCGAGCAAGTAAACTTCTCGCTTTTGATTAACGAAGAGCTAAAGCAAGAGGGCGACTCAAAAGATATGTTAACCCCGGTCATCCCTTTGATTTCTTACATGAGTCGTTTTTTTACACTAAGGGCGGGGGATGTCATTTTAACCGGAACACCTAAAGGCGTTGGCGTGTTAAACGCGAACGATCAACTTGGCTTCAGCTTAAACGTTCGTCCAAATCTTGGCTCATTTAATTTCGTCAGCTCTACGAAAGCTATTTCTTAGTGCTATTTTCAAGCAAGGCGTGAGACTTAAACATTCCACTCACGCTTGATTCTCTATATAATTCTTGGCCTTTTATTCGTCCGTTTCAAAACTGGAAGTAAACCAAGTGTCAGAACAGCTTATTACCATCGCCGATTTTATCCGATATAGCTTTTCCCGCTTTAATCAGGAACCTGTGTTTTTTGGTCATGGTACTGATAATAGCTGGGATGAGGCCGTTGGTCTTGTTCTGCAGACATTGCATCTACCTTGGGATTTTGATAAGGAACTGTGGTCTTGTAAAATAACAACGCAAGAACGACGTAGTATTCTTGAAGCGCTAGATAAACGCATCAACCAACGAATTCCATTGCCATACATCACGAATCAGGCTTGGTTTTGTGATTTCCCATTCTATGTTGATGAGCGCGTTCTTATTCCCCGTTCTCCAATTGCAGAATTAATACAGAATAACTTTGCACCTTGGGCAGATTTTGAATTCCAACCACCAGAATTTATTCTGGATTTATGTACTGGTAGCGGTTGTATAGGAATAGCTTGCGCACTTATCTACGAAGATGCGGATGTTGATTTATTAGATATATCTGAAGACGCCATTCAAGTAGCGAATAAAAATATTACTAATTTTGAACTGCATAATAGAGTTCGAACTATCCAGTCAGATGGCTTTAGTGCGCTCAATCAGGACTATAAAGGCAAATATAAATTGATCGTATCTAATCCGCCTTATGTTGATAAAGCCGATTTTTCTAAGATGCCTGATGAGTTTAAATCTGAGCCTGAATTAGGTTTAGTGTCAGGTGATGATGGTTTAGATTTAGTCAGAAAAATACTGTCACAAGTAGCAAACTTTTTAACTGATGATGGTTTACTTGTCGTTGAAGTTGGTAATAGTTGGGTAGCACTTGAAGATGCTTATCCTGACTTCCCGTTCACGTGGATTGATTTTGAATTTGGTGGTCACGGTGTGTTTGTGATTCGGGCCGAAGAACTAAAACAGTATGCTTGGTAGGAGATAATTATGTCAGGAAATACCTTTGGAAAGCTATTCACCGTTACATCCTTTGGTGAAAGCCACGGTAAAGCTATCGGCTGCATTGTAGATGGTTGCCCTCCGGGAATCGAGTTAACTGAAGCTGATCTTCAGATCGACTTGGATAGAAGAAAACCAGGTACGTCACGTTATACGACACAAAGACGTGAGGCGGATGAAGTAAAAATTCTTTCAGGTGTATTCGAAGGCAAAACTA
This sequence comes from uncultured Oleiphilus sp., assembly GCA_963975615.1. Classification (GTDB taxonomy): domain Bacteria; phylum Pseudomonadota; class Gammaproteobacteria; order Pseudomonadales; family Oleiphilaceae; genus PZPK01. The sequence continues at coordinate 633 of CAXBKC010000182.1, read as the reverse complement.
CCGGCACGCCCATCGGTATGGTGATCGAAAATACCGATCAGCGTTCAAAAGATTATTCAAATATAGCCAATACCTTTAGGCCCGCTCACGCAGACTATACCTATATTCAAAAATATGGCGTACGTGATTATCGTGGTGGGGGTCGTTCTTCCGCAAGAGAGACTGCTATGCGCGTTGCAGCAGGAGCGATTGCAAAAAAATATTTGAAGAATAAGTTTGGTATTGAAATTGTGGGCTATTTGTCTCAACTAGGCCCTATTAAAATTGAAACAGTAGATGAGTCAATTATTAACGACAACCCTTTCTTTTGTCCTGATGCGAGTAAAATTTCTGAAATGGAAGATTACATGAAAGCACTGAATAAAGAAGGGAATTCAATCGGTGCGAAAATCACAGTGATGGCTAGAAACGTTCCTCCTGGTTTGGGCGAACCTGTTTTTGATCGTTTGGATGCAGAGCTAGCGCACGCACTAATGAGTATCAATGCTGTTAAAGGTGTTGAAATTGGTGCTGGCTTTGATTGTATTGAGCAAAAAGGTACAGAACACCGTGATGAAATGACACCAGAAGGTTTTTTATCGAATCATGCGGGTGGTATTTTAGGTGGAATCTCTTCAGGGCAAGATATTATTG
>CAXBKC010000181.1:0-7698 GCA_963975615.1 uncultured Oleiphilus sp. | reverse complement strand
CAAGTTTCTCCAGTACATCTTTGTACTTATTGGCCATATCAGTCGCTAGTTTTTCTGCTTCAGCGAATAATTGACTTTCAAGCGAATCTTGCGCGGCGATCGTTTGTTTTTGGAAGCCATCAAAGTCTTGCTGTAAGGTCGACAATTCCCCTTCTATTAACGAGTCACGATTTTGAGAGTCTTCATTTAATTTATTTACATGCGAAGTTAAGTCATCTAATTGACTATTGAACTGTGTTTTCAGTTCTTTCATAGAATGACTAATTAATTTATTGATCTCAGAAAATTGACGTTCATTATCGCGACTCAATGATTCTATCGTCTGCCTAACTTCGGTAACTTGTTGCCCAAATAACAGTTGCTGAATTTCACGCAATTGTGTTTGTGGGTCCATGCTAGCCGATTTAGTATCTGGAGTATTTGACGATGATTTATCGCGAGTAGTCTTACTATTTTTTTTGGATTCTGGCGCACTCATTCATTTACCTTACTTATCTGATTGGGTAAGACGATTATGAGATTTCGATTAACAAATCATTTGCTGAACAATAATGAGTATGTGCTGCGAATATTATCTGGGCAGCCGCTTTTTCAGAATTTAGAAGCAATCAATATAGCAAGTATGAAATCACATTCCCTGATGCTAACAACAAGTATAGATAATACTGGGAAATGTGAAGTATTGATTCAAAAAAGCGAGAGACATGAATCACATAGAGTTTATAAACGTATTTACCCGATTGTGACACAACTTGGAAGGCATCAAATACCATCACAATATTTCGCAGAAGCGAGTTGGCTACAAGTGTTTACTCTTTCAGCACCTAAGTACACTACCAGTATTTAACTCGCCCAAAGCTTTCTGCCTGACGCTTAAATTTTGCTAGATTGGTATCTGTCTCTCCATAATTTACGGCTTGCCATCTAGCTCGATGCTCCTCAATCTGCTTTCTTCTCTCTTCAGTGAACTGCTTATTGGAATGTTCAATATTCTTTAACATAAAAAATCTCCTTATTAAGTAAGTTGCAATAACTAACCGCCGCAAGAACCACAACAAAAATCGACACCGTGCTTAGCTTCTTTAGGATCAAACTGAGTTGCAGTAACGCTTTCTTTCTTTTCTGCCTGCTCGACTGAATCACTCACAGACTGGTGTGTATTTTGAGGTGCTTTAACATCGCTTTTAGTTTGAATTTCCATTTAATTCTCCACTTGATAGGCCGTAATTTTTACTCGAAAAATGAATCAGATAACTAAATTTAATCTTTCACTTTGAGTAAGTTTACTTGAGCTTTTTAAAGATGTAAACTATTTGCATCTTTAAATTTTACTACCGGAAAAAGCATGATTACCAAAACCAAAGAACCCGCCCTAAAAGAACGTAATTTTGCATTATTTGATCTTGCCTTTAGGCCTTTATTTTTATGTGGGAGTATTTTTTCTATAGTTGCCATTTTTATATGGGCGGGTATTTTTTCTGGCCATTTACACTTAAATGTCTTCGGTGGCGGCCTATGGTGGCATATACATGAAATGTTATTCGGTTTTGTTTGCGCCATCATTATGGGCTTCTTATTAACTGCTGTTCAAAACTGGACCTCACAGAAAAGCATCAGCCACTTTCCACTTCTCACCTTGGTATTACTTTGGCTAAGCGCAAGACTAGCCCTACTTTTCCCTTCAGTATTACCCTCGTGGTTAATTAGTTTATTAGATATTTCATTTTTACCCACTGCTGCATTCTTTTTTGTTCACCCAATCATTAAAGCAAAGCTATGGCGCAACCTTATCTTTCTACCTCTATTAATAGCACTAACACTAGCCAATGTCGCCATGCATTATTCAGTACACACTGAAGACTTCAGCATTATTCTACCTGCCAGTAAGACTGCTGTTCTCGTAGTGGCGATGATTATGTCTATTATGGGTGGACGGGTGATACCGATGTTTACCGCTAATGGCACCGGCACACCAAAAGCAAAGGAAATAAACTGGTTAGAAAAGGGTGCTTTAGGGTCTTTGCTTCTAGTGCTCATTTTTAATAGTGGATTAATCTCTCTCCCCAACATGATGAACGCTTTACTACTTTTCACCGCCGCCTCATTTCACTATATCCGAGTCATTCGCTGGCGCTTTTGGACCACTTTACGCACACCTTTAGTCTGGTCTTTACATTTAAGCTATTCGTTTATCCCAACAGGATTATTGTTCTTCGGAATAAGTCAGATAAGTGATGTGATAAGTACTTCGCAAGCGATTCATACCATCACAGTGGGTGCAATGGGTATGATGATTTTATCGATGATATCTAGAGTCACTCTAGGGCATACCGGCCGCCCAATTCAAGTGGGCAGGTTAATGACTAGTGCCTTTATTATATTCTTTCTTGCGACACTAGTACGAATATTTGGAGCGCTATTTATAGATGATAATCTGCTAATCATTATTAGTTCAGCTTTTTTTTGGGCAGGGGCATATGCACTTTTTGTATTTAAGTATGCTCCAATCCTTATTAAGAAACGCATCAAGTAATAAATACCAAATCACTTTCAAAAAAAAAACCCTCATCTTTCGATGAGGGTTTGTATTTTTTAAGCTAGCATTTGTTCAATATTGCTTAGAATTTTTTCGGGTATACGCTAAACCAGCTAAACCAAGCATGATCAAAGCTAACGAGCCCGGCTCAGGAACAGCGGTCACACTAATAGCATCAAAAATATTACCGGTAGTATCACGTCCGTTATCTAATGAGGTAAAAGTCAAAGTAGATAAGGCAGAATTAGCTGTAAACTGATAGCTGTATTCATTCCAGCTCCCCCAAGCTTGGTTGTAGATAGAATCAACCAAGTTACCAACACTTACCGAAAAACTCTCATCAGAATTGGCTTGTCTACGACGACCAGCAAACGTTAATTCGTATTGCTGACCAGCAGTTGTTGCGAAAGACTGAAGAATTGAGAAACTACCATTTGCATTACCTGGATGAGCATTTAGCTCAAGAACTCTGTTGCCATCGTAGGCAGGTACAATAAAGTCGTTGGACCAAATCTCAACATTCTGACTTGCATCCCAGTTTGGAACAGTTGAATAAATTTGCCATGTAGAAGCAGATCCATATCCGCCAATAGCAACAGCGCCACTTATATCTTCAAAGCTGCCATTTTGAATTAAATTTGCCTGAGCCCCAGTAGCAACTAATACTGCAAGACATGTAGTAGCGATTGTATTCCTTAAGATTTTCATTATGACTCCATAAATAATTTACCATTTCACACAACAGAAGCAAATTACAAGCCAATAATTCAAGTCATTGATTTTAATATAGAATAACTTTTAAAATTATTCTATGTGTAAAAAATACTGACAACATAATGAAACTAATATCAAAGTATTATTTACTGCCAAGCCTTTAAATCCAAGGTTTTATGCTCAATTTTCTATTAAAACATTGAAGAGTTCGGCTGTTTACACGACAATTCACACTTCACTTCGTAATCACTTGTGTAATTGTAAAGCTACACTTTGTGAGTAGTATAAAAATATGTTTATCTCGATTTAGCGTAAACCTATAAAATAAAAAAGGACAGCTGGTATGAATAAGAAGTTTTGGGGTCTCACGGGCCTATCGATTATTGGTGCCGCTGCGGTTTTCCATTTTGCAACACTCCCCCCTTCACCACCTGACGTTCCTCCTGTTCCTGAAAATATACCAACGCCAAATATCCCTGCGCTGACTTTTTACGATATACCCACAGGGCAAGTAGAGGTGTCAAACGAGCCATATAGCGCTACTTTTCGAAGTGTTGGCATTCAAGATTTAGCTGATCGAGACTTAGCAACAGGTGTCTATAAAGGCACGCCCTATTGGCTAGAACGCAAAGATTGGTTCGAAGAAAACTATTACAACACACTAGCTGCACGTAAAGTTTGGCCAGAAGGTAAATCTGCTGACACTCATGAGCGTGGCGACCCAGTTACTTGGGGAATAGAACCTATCGCTCAATATACACCCCCACCTTGCGACCAACCTCAGCCTACCGGTTATGATGCTGAAGGTTGTCGTTATGTTATGGCGTTATTTAAAGATGTTGAAGCTGTTGATCCTGAAAAGGCCAATGCCATGAGAGAGCAAGCACGTCGTGGCCGTGACGTATGGTTTAAAGGTACCTTTGGTAACCAAGATGAGAACATGCTGCATCAGTCGCGCATCACAGGTAAAGAAAACATGAATTATCCATGGTTGGATACGCGAACTCGACCACATCGTTTCACCAAATGGGGTTTAATTAACGACCCAGATTGCGAGCAAGGTGATGCATCAACTAACTGGTATGATAAATGTCAGGACCCGCATTCTTCTGGCGTACTAGGTTACCGTAAATACTATACCGAAGTCGTTAAAGATGATTCCGGTACTGTTGTTTATAACCCAATGACAGCACCTTACGAGCCTAGCGAGATCAAAGATAATAAGCGCTTTGTGATTGGCCATCCTTGTGTTCAATGCCATGTTGCTTTTGATCCAACCAACCCACCTAAAGACCCGAATGAACCAGAGTGGCATAATTTGAACGCCACCATTGGTAACCAGCATACTCGCCAGCCAATGGCTTTCTTCCAAGGCGCTCCTGAAGATCATTTAGTAAATCAGATTCTAATGGGTGGGCGCTTAGGTACGATTGATACCTCGATAGTTGCATCGGATTGGATGCACAATCCTGGCACACAAAATAATATAATGGACTTCCATAATAAGCGTATTTTTAAACATGAGATGAAAGACCCTGTCACAGGTGAAATTTCCACAGCAAACACCCGCCATGTTTTAAAAGGTGCCGAAGACAGTGTAGGTGAACATTTAGCCCTCATCCGCGTGTATATCAATATTGGTTTGTGTACCGAAGAATGCTGGGTGCCTAACTTCTCTTACCCTGGTCGTTTAGCAGGCCAAGGCACGAAGCAAAGCCCGATGCGTATTATGCAATGTGCGAATGAGTGTGATGCATGGAACTATGCTGATGCGAAAATGGATGATCTAGCTGCCTTTCTAATGACAGGCGGCCCAACTTATCTTCTAGCATCAAAAGATTTAGATGGCAAAGAAGGTAAAGACTTCATTGACCTTGAGAAGATACCCCAAGGTCATAATGTCTTCGCGAAAGAATGTGCAAGTTGTCACAGCTCTAAAGTTGCGCCTGAAAATATTCGTGCCGATAAAAACGCTTTAGCCAAGTTCTATGAAGGCCATGTATTTGGTAAAGAGGATTACTGGCAGTATGAATTTACAGAAGCTGAAAGAAATTCGCCTGAATTTATGGCTAAGTACCTAACAAAAGATGAGCAAGGAAATTTACGCCCTAATCAGTTTGCTAAAGACGGTATCTTTGGCCAAGACTGGTTATCTAATGATGAACGCATTCCTTTCAATATTATCGGCACTAATTATTGTCGTGCACTTCATGACAATCACAATGAAGGCCACATTTTCGAAGAGTTCTCTTCAGAAACGTACAAGAAAAGTGAATCACCTGGCAGTGTTCCAAAGGTGATTAATAAACTAGCACCGATTGTGGGTGGTGTTGCTGCGGGGGAAAAGAAAATTGAAGGCGGCCCAGGTTACCTAAGAAACTTTTCATTATTATCCGCATGGGCAACGGCGCCATTCTTACATAATAATGCAATTGGTGAAGTGACCTTCCTGGAAGATGGCTCACCTGATTACACTGTGCAAGGCCGTATTGAACAGTTTGAAATGGCCTATGATGAGTTGATGCGCTCTGATGACCCTTTGGCAGAAAATGCAAGACCGCAGAAAATATCCACTTTCCAACATGATTTAAAAATCACACCAAGTGGAGAAGCTGAAGGTTTAATTAAACTAACAATTCCAGCTGGGACAGAAGTTGCTGCAGTTGCCTCGTCTAACCCTCACGACGCATTATTTATGAAGTGTGGAGACTTGGTTGAAAACAAAGGCCACCAGTTTGGTATAGACTTACCGGCTGACGATAAACTCGCACTGAGAGAATTCCTTAAGTTAATGTAAGCAACTTAGAGCCAGTGTGTTATATGAAGTATCAAAGATAACGCACTGACTTTAACGGATTCCAATAATGACCTTTAAAAAATTAAGTTTTGTATTCATTAGCCTGCTTATTCTTAGCGGGCTTTATGCCTTCTGGTCGATCAATTACAACAAAGTTAATTCCATCTCTGATCTAACAGAAAACCTTCTTGCGGAGTCGACAGTAGACGAAAGTAGCAGCCTATCTAGCTTAATCATTCCTGATTCAGACTTACCAGCAGAAGGTACGCGCTCATTATTTGATCACATCATTGCTCATAATAATGGACTGCCTTTTCCTTTTGATAAGATGATACAACTACTAACCGAGCTGCATCCCGATCAAAAACAACCTTTAATGTTGATGATTCCAGATGGCCGCTCCCTTTTAAAAGGCCAAGCTAACCAGCACTTGCCAAGAATATTAATCGCACCCGATTTCCAAGAAGAAAACACCCTTGTTGGGTTGGGTAAAGTCACACCCGGACAACTTTTTATAGCCTATGTTGAAGCGGCCAATGAAATAGAAGTTATCAGTTATAATGAAGCCGCCGGACGCTTTGAATATCAACTAGTGCAGGATTATTGCGAGGGCTGTATTCCAAAAATAGTCTATGCAAAACGCGCTATTTGTCTAACCTGCCATCAAGGCGGAACACCCATTTTCTCTCAACGCCCGTGGAATGAAACTAATGGCCAGCTTGCTATCGCACAAACAATAAAAGAAGCCCGTAATAATGAAAGCCATTATTGGGGCGCTCCGATTCAACAACCACTCGCCACACCTGAACGCTTTGATGAACTGACAGATATTGGGAATTTCTTTTTAGCCTCACAACGTGTGTGGTTAGATGGCTGCGGTAAAGACGGAAACGAATGCAGAAGACAGTTATTTTCTTTAGCCTTACGTTATGCAGACCAACCTGGGCAATTCAATATCGAAAGTGAGCAGGTCAACAAGCTAAAAGAATTATGGGCGAATAGCTTTCCAAGAGCAGGCATACTGGTACCCGAGTCTGACCTAAATAATCGCGACCCTTCCGGCAAAACAAGTAATTTCACAGACTGGCTATATGAAACCTTCACTCCCGATATTTCATTTGGAGACGGTGCTAAGAATAACGAAGATTTAAGTGCGTTTGAAAAACTACCTCCTCTCTCACCTTCGCTTGATCCATTAACGACTAGAAAGCCCAAAAAAGTACTTTATAAAGAAGATGTGGATGGCATATTTGGAATAGCACGCTTTTTCAGTGACGATGACATCAAAACCTTAAGCAAAAGTGTTCACTATGACTTTGAGAAGCTAAGCGATAAAATCTCATCCCTTCCTAATGAACTATTTGATGCCAAGCCTTTTTCAAGACAAGTAATGATGAGCGCCTTGCTAGATAAACATCAGGAATATTGCTGCTTAGATACCTCTGAGATGTCCCCTCCTCAGGTCTCAGGATTACCTGATATAGAAATCAAAGAACATCCAGAGTTAGAAGCATTTAAAGACTATTGTTTTACCTGCCATCGAGGCAACCCATCTAAGCGTTTAAACTTTATGGCGGGGGATAATGAGCAAGCGGTACTTGAAAATATTCAAGCTAAAGTCGAGATACGCGATGTTTTAGATTGGGAGCGT
>CAXBKC010000180.1:0-7706 GCA_963975615.1 uncultured Oleiphilus sp. | reverse complement strand
TTATCTAGAGTTACACGCATAGGTACACCATATATGTCGATAATATGGAGAGAATTCTAGCACAGTACCCACCTTATCTAGACAATGAGTTTCAGCTTACCTCGATGCGAACGTACGTTATTTTTTAATCGCGAAATATTTTCTTCTAGATTTTTACTGATTTTTGCATGGGTGCGTATCATGGCTAATTTTGGCCATGTTGCTCTTTCACCCTCTAGCATTAATTCTTTTATCATTTGAGGTTCGGGGTTACTCATAATTTTCATGTAGTGGCCTAACTTATATTTTGGAGCAACCGTCACATCACCATAATAATTCTGAGACATCATAGAATAAGCATGCCCTGAGATCTGCCTTAATATCTGCGAGCTTGTATTTTTCCTTATGTAATCAAATACAGCCTTGCCATGAAATTTCGCTTCAGACTTAAGAATCGACAAAGGAAAGTTCAATAGTTTATCCTTACTTTGACCTGACTGCTGATCGAGAAAAGGCACAACATGAGGATTTGTCTGACTCACAATAGTGTAATTTACATCATACAAGTGCATTAATCGCTCAACGGGAAGATCGCTTACGACACTACCGTCAACCCATCGAAGCCTCGGCATATAGGGCACATTTTTACCATTTTCATCTCGTTTAAGCAGCTTAACAGGGGGGAAAATCCCTGGCACAGCACAACTAGCTAAAGCCGCACTCCAAGTCAGTAAATATGGAGAAGTATAACCACAAAGCAAACGTTCTTTTTGAAAATGCTGGACTGGAGAAACAGTGATATTCACGCTTCGACCTGTTCGCTCATAAGCTTCTTGAAAGGTATACTCTCCGACATAACTTCTTATATAATCTTGTAGCTGCTTCTGATCCATGAAGCCCTTTCCCCTCAAACCACTCATCACTCCCATCCACTTCCAAGCTTTCATATTGTGAACATTGGAATCGAATAATGCTGGAATTTCATTATCCGTATGAGTCCCAAGCGCCGCGGCGATAATAGACCCAGAACTTGAACCTGTAATTACCTGTGGCAGTAAATTATGTTCCCAAAGTGCTTTTACAACCCCCATATGGAAAACACCTAAAGATGCACCACCACTTAGAAGTAATGCCGGGCGACCAAAGCTTAACAACACATCCTTAAAAAAATCTAATTTTGTCGCAGAAGGCATAGTGACAGATTCTGTATCACAGAGTACATCCAAACACTCACATACCTCTGTTACATAATCTTCAATTAACTGCTTTGTTCCAAAGTAACATTGCTGATAAAGCCTTAAATCTCCCATATTGGCGAGATCATGATGAAGCCCTTCACGCAAAGCGCGCGCTAACAAGCTCAATTCACCCTTATTTCTATAACTGCGAAGAGTTGTTAATCGATCATTAAGCATTTCATAGTTATAAATATCAGACGCTATGGTTTGCTTCCAAAGAGTTTTATGTTCAATTGAGTCAAGGGATTGTGCCGCATCTTTCCACTCAGCGTAGTTAGTAGACTGCTGCATTCTAGTTTTATGGCGCTGGATAAGCTTCTCTGTCACAAATTTTCCCCAAGCAAATAATTATTATCACTAATAACAGCTTAGATTATTCAAATGTTTCAGATGTAGAGCTTCGTAAAAGGCGTGTGTATTTTTGTTAGGGAAGTTTATTAAAAGGAAGTCTCTTTCAAAATACTAGAGTAGTCTTTTTAAAAATTATCGTAATCAATATCATCATTTGAGAATGTATCTTCAACTTTACCATCGTTTATTAAATAGGTTCGATTTTGTAAATAAGCATTTCTAAAAAAAGCATAACGATCTTGTGATAATTGAAGGTTTTCGGCAGCAAGAAGGTCCGCCCTCAAATCCAGAAGCTTGAGGCCTTTAGCCATCAATATTGCATCTCGATGAATTTCTTCATTATAAATTAAAGGATCAAAGAATGAATCAACTAGACGGCCTGAGAAATCTCTGACTGTTGATGGCCCTAGAAAAGGCAAGACCAAGTAAGTAGACTCCTCATAACCCCAATAGCCTAAAGTTTGACCAAAGTCTTCTTCGTTATTACTCAAGCCAAAACTTGTCGCTACATCAAAAAATCCACCTAAGCCAAACGTTGTATTATAAATTATACGATTCAAGGTCACGACGGCATTATGAAATTTAAACTGGAACAAAGAGTTAACAAAGGTTTCAACATCATCTAAGTTATTAAAGATGTTCGTAATACCCTTATCAATAAAATTTGGTGTGACATAGCGATAGACTTTAGCTGCAGGCTTTATAAGATACTCATCTGCCTTGTCATTAAACGTAAAAAAAGCTCGATTCATTGACTCAAAGTGATCACTTTCATGCGCTGATGCAAAAAACTCTTCTTCATTAGCATGAGTATGGCTAGACAACACTAACAACAAAGAAAATAGCGCAACAAAAAAGAGCTGAGTGGTTCTTTTAAACTGGGTAACTCTTTTCATTCGGTATGCAACCTTGAGCTGACAATAAATTGATTAACGGGTTATGAACTACAACTTTCGAAGAATGATATTACCAACAGAATAGCCTGCTCCAAAAGAGCAAATTACGCCTAAATCACCCGAAGCTAAAGCTTGTCGATTTTTATGGAAGGCAATAATTGAACCGGCTGAACTAGTGTTTGCATATTCATCTAAAATAACAGGTGCTTCATGCTCTTCGGCTGCTCTTCCTAACACACGCTTAGCAATCAACTGGTTCATACTTAAATTTGCTTGATGCAGCCACATTTGTTTTAGCTGATCTGGACTTAATCCATTTTCCGCTAAGTGTTGGTTGATCATTTCAGCTACAAGCGGTGAGACTTCTTTAAAGACCTTCCTGCCCTGCTGAACGAATAGCTTATCGCTATCAGCTTCACTGCCTGGTGCGCAACGATTTAAAAAACCAAAATTATTACGAATGTTATTCGAATATATTGTTTTTAATTTTGCACTAACAACCTCAAATGCACCATCACTAGAGATTGTATCTTGTCGCTCAATCACCATCGCTGTGCATACATCACCAAAAATAAAGTGACTATCTCGGTCTCTAAAATTCAAATGCGCGGTGCATATTTCTGGATTAATTAATAACACAGCTTTCGCTGCTCCAGTTTGGACAGCACTTAAAGCGGCCTGAATACCAAACGTCGCTGATGAACAAGCCACATTCATATCAAAAGCATAGCCATCAATACCAAGGTAATGTTGAATCTCTACTGAAACTGCAGGATACGCGCGTTGCAAATTAGAGCATGCCACAATAACCGCATCAATATCGGCAGGTGTTTTATTGGCATTCTTCAGGGCTTGCTTAGATGCGGCTACAGCCATTTCGCAGAACACACTTGGCTCATCATTTGAACGCTCTGGAATAAGTGGATGCATGACTTCAGGGTCTAAAATACCCGATTTATTAATCACATAACGGCTTTTAATCCCAGATGCTTTCTCAATAAAAGCAGAAGAAGATTCTTGAAGAGCCTCACATTCACCAGAAGCAATTAGCGCAGCATTTTTTTCATTATAATTTTGTACGTAGGTATTAAAGCTATGAACTAACTCATCGTTAGAAATAGATTCTGCAGGTGTAAATAAACCTGTACCTGTTATGGCTGCTTTGATCATGATAGCCTCATTTCGAGCGTAGTACGGAAAGAATAATTATAGTTCTGCCAGATTACGTCCCAAGTGGATATATGGCAACAAAATTTTAGCCAACTCTAGTGAGAATTCGGCAAAACATATTACCGCCTTATATCTTCCCAAACTTTATTGAGTCTTTTTTCAGAAACTGTTTCATTGGTACCTAATTGCTGAGCATACCAAGATACGCGCTGTTCCTCTATGAGCCAACGAAAGCCTTCCAAATCTTGATCAAATATACCTTGTGCTTCAAACTTCTTTAAACGATCTTGATAGTTTTGCCACCATTGCGTTAAGAGCGGTACATAACGTCTTTCATTCGCCATATCCCGAGACATTTTTTCATAGCGAACAGCGCAAGCCTGTAAATAACGAGGGAAACTTTTCAATCTCTCGTGCGGTGTGGCGCATAAAAAACCTTGGTAAATAAGATTTTTAAGTTGATGTTGTAAATCACTCATAGGCATAGCTAAGGCTAAATTTAACTTGCCTTTTAGGCGCTTCATTAAATCGTGATATTGCTTGAGAATTGATTCAACAAGTTGACTAAATGAAACCACATACTCAAAAAAATCCCCCCTTTTATCTTCATAGCACTGCTCAAAGTCTGCTTTACTTAAAGGAACTTTTGAGTTGGCAAAAAAGTGATTCGCAATCGCCGCCATCAAAAAATCATCATATAGCGACTCCGCCTTACCTACAGGCGCAAACAATAAAGCCATGTTGGTATAGCTTTTGATTTGTTTTTTATAGAGCGGAAATTGTGTTTGCAGCTTAAAGAATAATAAGCGAGCTACACCCATGCGATGTAAATTTATCGCCAATAATGAGTCTGTACACACTACTTTATGCACAGATTGATATTCATCTTTAAGCGCAGGAAAGTGAAATAACTCAATACCTACCTGCTTCACAAGTACTTTTTCTTGTATTATCCCAAATTCCCAATCTTTAGACTGCACATCATCTTCTTTAGCCTTAGTCACTGACGGCGCATCGTTACTTAAATGCTTTAGCTTATTCGATAAGGAAACGGGATCTCGACCTTGATCAATAACCTTTCCGGTTTCACTGAGAACTTGAATGTTGAATTTCAAATAGTCTTCTAGCGCGTCAACATTCCATGATTCAATAGGTACTTGAACCAAAGTTAAACGCTTGAGCTCATGACTTAATGCCTCCAACAAAGGTAAAGCACTACTTTCAACACGAGGCAATACCTTTTCAACCACATCGGGCACAGGCACAAAATGCTTTCTCAAGGCCCTTGGTAGTGACTTAATCAATTGGGTACATTTATCTCGTAGCAAACCCGGCACAAGCTTTTCGAGCTTTCCTACATCAAGTTGTTTAATGGCATTGATAGGTACCGAAATGGTAACACCATCTTTTTTATCACCAGGTTTAAACTGATAACTTAAAGGAAAACGGATACCATTATTCTCTAAGTGATCAGGAAAGAGACCAGGATTAAAATCAGACGACTGCTGTCGTGTTAGATCATTTTCTGTAAAACTGAGTATGTCTTTTTCATCATCAGGAAGACGTTTAAACCATTTTTCAAAACTAACGCCGCTAACAATATGCTTTGGGAGAATGCGGTCATAGAGCTGGAAGACAACTTCATCATCTACCACGACATCACGCTTACGCGTTCTATCTTCAATATTTTCGAGCTTGGTAATAAGTTCACGATTTTGTTTAAGAGGATATGCCTTTCCCTGATACTCACCTTCGACCAGTCCTGATCTGATAAATATCTCGCGACTAAGGACTGGGTCAATTTGGCTATAATTTACTGGTCGATTAGCAATAATTTCCAAGCCATAAAGTATCACTTTTTCTTTTGCAATAATTTGAGCACGCTTAGCTTGATAGTGAGGTTCAGACCAGTTCTTTTTATGTAAATGGCCAGAAAGCGACTCTATCCATTCAGGTTCTATCTTTGCGTTATATCGAGCATAAACCTGCTGTGTTTCGACCAACTCAGCTGAAAAAATCCACTTAGGCCTTTTCTTACTTAAGCCCGAACCTGGAAACAGTGTGAAGCGCCGATTTCGGCAACCTAAATACTCTCTTTTTTCATCATGCACACCAATATTCCCGAGCAAACCGGACAGCAAAGACTGATGGATAGAATCGTAGGATTTAACTCGGAACGCAGGCGAGGACTCTGAAGACCCCTCTTTAACTTGTGGCTTTTTCTCACCCTCTTCTGGTGCCCAAAAATAGCTAGAGTCAGTATTTACTTTAATTAATTTAAGCTCCTTCATCACAAGATAAAGCTGACGATGTATCTCACGCCACTCTCTCATCCGATTAAAAGATATATAATTTTTCTGACAATAGCGCTTCAACTGATTGGTCGATAAATTATCTCGCTGAATTTCGTACTCATGCCATAAGTGAAGAAAACTAACAAAGTCTGAATCGATATCTTTAAATTGGTTATGAGCCTGATCAGCAGCTTGCTGCTTTTCTCTAGGCCGTTCACGTGGATCTTGAATACTCAAAGCGCTCACAATGACTAGCAGTTCGGCAACACAGCCTTTGTCTACCGATGTCATCAACATTTTACCTAAGCGTGGGTCTGCGGGTATAGATGATATCTGCCGCCCTAAAGGCGTTAATCGATTATGCTGATCTGAAGCTTGAAGTTCTTGTAGCAGCTTATAACCATCATTCCATAAGCGGCTATCCGGCGTATCGATAAACTCAAATTCTTCTACTGCACCTAAGCTGGAGTCGAGCATTTTAAGGATAACAGCCGCTAAGTTAGTACGAAGAATCTCTGGGTCCGTAAATTCTGAGCGAGTTTTAAAGTCTTCCTCACTAAAAAGGCGATAACAAATACCCTCTGCAACACGACCACAACGGCCCATTCTTTGATTTGCACTGGCCTGAGAAACTGCCTCAATAGGAAGTCGCTGAATTTTAGAGCGGTAACTGTAACGCGACATGCGCACAGTACCCGGATCAATAACATAGCGTATACCCGGCACCGTAATCGATGTTTCCGCGACATTGGTAGCTAAGACAATTCTACGACCTTTGTGTGCAGCAAAAACCCTATTCTGATCTTTATTACTCAAACGCGCATATAAGGGTAAAATTTCTATATCACGCCAACCTTGTTCATTCGCTTGGTTCTCAAGCTGTTTGGCGACATCCCTTATTTCGCGCTCACCCGGGAGGAAAATTAAGACATCCCCAATTTGCCAGCGACGTAATTTTTCTTCTTCAATTATTTCATTAATAGTATTCGCAATTTGATCAGGTAAACTTTGTGAATATTCATCTTCTTCGTAAGCTGGGCGGTAAAAAACATCAACAGGAAAGCTTCTTCCAGAAACACTAAATACAGGAGCTTGGTTAAAAAATTCAGAAAAGCGTTCAACATCAATGGTTGCAGAGGTAATAATTAATTTAAGTTCAGGGCGTTTTGCTAATAATCGTTTTAAATAACCTAACAAGAAGTCGATATTCAAGCTTCTTTCATGTGCTTCATCAATAATTAAAGCATCATATTTGTAGAGATATTTATCATGCTTTATTTCAGCGAGAAGAATACCGTCCGTCATTACTTTAACTAAGGTCGAGTCGGAAACCTGCTCTGTAAACCTCACCTGATAACCAACCACCGAACCTAGCTCAACCTGCATTTCTTCAGCAATACGATTTGATACCGTTCTTGCCGCAAGTCTTCTCGGCTGAGTATGCCCAATCAAGCCTTTTCGTCCTAGACCTGCCTGCAGACACACTTTAGGTAACTGAGTGGTTTTACCTGAACCTGTTTCCCCCGCGACAATAACAACTTGGTTTGCTCTAATCGCATCGGCAATTTGGTCTGCCTGTTTTGAAACAGGCAGCTGTTCGGGATAAGAAATAGTTAGTTTCTGATCTAACTTTGATTGAAGTGACTTTTGCGCTATCGCAATCTTTTCATTAATTGACTCAATTTTCTTTTGTTTTTCATTCTGGTTTCTAATCGCTGTTAGGCTTTTTAGCTGATTCCGTAACCAAAGCTGATCTTTATAAGAGCAAGCGTCTAATT
>CAXBKC010000179.1:0-7755 GCA_963975615.1 uncultured Oleiphilus sp. | reverse complement strand
AGAAATAGATCTAGCCAATACTGGCTATCTGTAATTCGAAAATGTTGGTCTATATTTTCAAACCACTTCATATGACGCAAAGACTTTTTAGCAGGTTCCGTTAGCAATAAATTAATAGAGTGATTGTAGTGAGCAAGTGCTAAGTTAATGTTTTGATTTTTTAATATGCATTGCGCTAAGGTATATGCCATTGAAAACGAAGTGGTCACGCCTTGTCCTGCATCACCTATCAAAGCTAAGTTTTGGTGGTAAAGCTTTCCTGCTGTATTCATTTTAAAGGCGTACCAAGGTAAATTCGCCGGTATGAGGTTTATTTTGTCACCATTTCCGCTTAATAACTTATTTAGATAGGGAATGGCTTGTGTAGGGTTTTTCCCTTGCAAAGCGCCAGATTCTAAACAGTTGTCAGTCATTTCAATGACGACGGCTTGTTTATTTTTTGTTAATGGATATGACGTTAAGAGGGTAACGCCTTCAGCTGAGTTAAACGCATAAAAACAGGCTTCTGTTCTTTCTTGTTCGGTTTCATTTGTGAACCATGAAAACTTTAGCTTGGCTTTGTGTTCTTTTGTTTTAAGTTCTTCTTTATAAAGTTCTCTAGCGATACTGCTTATACCATCGGCAGCTAGTACAAGATCGAAATCGTTTTGTAATTGAGCTAACTCTTTAGGTAGAACTTTCTTATTTGTTATTGTGACGCCAAGTGAAATGGCTCTGGTCATTAAATATTCAAGTAGCTTTTCGCGAGTAACACTAAACCCTTCAGAAAAGGGCAGTGTACGTTGTTGGTCATTGGTCTTAAAAAGAGCTTGAGTGATAGTTGGTGATACTTCTTCATTAAATAGATGCTGATAAAAATTGGCATCCATTCTTTCTAGTAAAATGGTATCTAGTTTTTGCAGCGTATAGCCTATGCCAAAGTCATTCATTGACTCATGCTTTGCTTCAAAAATAGTAATTTCGAAGTTTGGTTTGAATGTTTTTAAATAGCAGGCAAAGTATAGTCCTGCTGGACCAGCACCTACAATTGAGATTTTCATTTAGCTAGTCCTATCAAAATAGTACCTTTTAGTATTGAATAATGCCCTTATTTGGCAGGAATTACAGTAAGTTTAGTGGCTATATCTTTGCACTGTAAGGTTGTTCAGTCAATTAGTATTATGAGCCTTATGAAGAGACGTAAAGATGTTTAATAAGAATTATCTAGCATTAATTTCGCTTCATGGATTTTATTAAACATTTCAGCACAGCCGCCCTTATCTGGGTGATGTTTTTGAGCTAGGCGTCGATATTGGTCTTTAATCATTTTAGGATCTGCTTCTGGAGGAAGGCTTAAAATATGAAGTGCTTCTTGCTTTTGATCTTGCGCTAAATATTTTTTCCAAAAGGATTTGAGCATGTCATTAATTTCATTTTCTTGTGTTTCGAAGTAATGTTTTGGGTTTAGGTAATAAGCTTCTAATGTATCTGTTACTTTAGGAAAATCTTGAGTCGATTCAGCTTGTATTCTGTTGCTAGGGAATGCTATTCGTTCAATTCGAACAGACTGAATAATTAGTGAGTAAATTCTTTCTTGTTCAAACTGCTTTTTTAAATGATAAAGCGCATGCATGCATAAGAAATGAGCACTGAATAAGTCTTTTGAGTGACTTAATAAAAATGTATCAAATGGTGGCGTATTCGTGTTTTGCAGATGCTTGATAATTTGATGTTCGTCGATTTGTGGGGATAGACTTAATAAATACTTAAGTTCTTTTAGTATGGGAGCTAAATAGGGGTTTAAATTCTGCATATCTTCTAGTCATGTAGTGTGTTGTTTCCATCTTACAATTTTTAGATGAATTATTCATGGTTGTTCTGTTTACTCGTTTAGAAAGAATAATTTTTTTGACAGCATATAGTGGATATGCATTACTTAGACTGACGCACTCATATATAATGCTGGCAATTTTTAAGGTCTTGAATAGATAGAGTTGATCAACTAGGAATATGTAATGCAGTCTTTACCCTCAAATGAAAAATATGAATTCAATAAGTTGCAAAAACGCTTACGCTCGGGTGTTGGTCGTGCAATCGCTGACTTCAATATGATAGAGGAAGGCGACCGAGTTATGGTCTGCCTTTCCGGAGGTAAAGATAGCTTTACCATGTTACAAATCTTGTTGGGTATGCAGAAAAGCGCACCGATCCATTTCGATTTAATAGCCGTTAATATGGATCAGAAGCAACCAGGTTTTCCGGAACATATATTGCCTGAATACTTAGATAATTTAGGTATTGAGTATTACATTATCGACCGAGACACTTATTCAATTGTTAAGTCTAAAATTCCCGAAGGGAAAACAACCTGTGGCCTTTGCTCTCGATTAAGGCGAGGTACGCTCTATGCTTTCGCTGAAGAAATTAAAGCGACTAAGATTGCCTTGGGCCACCATAAAGACGATATTGTTCAAACTTTGTTTCTGAATATGTTTCATGGCGCTCGCTTATCAGCTATGCCGCCCAAACTGTTATCTGATGATAAACGCAATGTTGTCATTCGGCCATTGGCTTATTGTCGTGAAAAGGATATTGAACGATTTTCGGCTATTATGGAATATCCTATCATTCCTTGTAATTTATGTGGTTCTCAAGAAAACCTTCAGCGACAAACAATTAAAAAAATGCTCGTAGATTGGGAAAAAGAGCACCCATCAAGAATTGAAACAATTTTTAATTCACTACAAAATATATCACCTTCGCAATTAGCTGATACAAACTTATTTGATTTTGAGTCGCTTAAGATTGATAGAAGTGGCGAACGCAAAGAATACGAATTTGGTTTAGATCAGAATGTATCATCCTCTAGAGAAGTGCCGCTTGAGGAAGCTGTTCAGATCCTAGATTTTAAATAGTGAACGCTAATCTATTAGTTAAGTAAATGATGAGTTTGTTGCTGAATAATAGGCATCGACCAAATACCAAAAGTAATCATCATGATCCCAGATATGTTTCTAAACCATGTCTTTTTTGCATAGTGATTAAACTTTTGTGCAAATAGTCCAGTGGCTAACATCGCGGGTAGGGTGCCGATTCCAAAACAAAGCATGATCAGCATAGAGCCAGTAACGCTACTTTCAAGGCTTGCCCAAATTAATGCAGAATACACTAAGCCGCAGGGAAGCCATCCCCATACCATACCTACAATGAGCGCATCTTTGACGCTTCTAATGGGAATAAAGCGTTTCGATAAAGGCTGAATTATTGGCCATAATAGCTTGCCTAGCTTCTCGGTATAGATAATGCCGTTAAACCACTTGCCTAAATAAAGCCCCATTAAAATAAGCATCATTGCAGCTAAGTACCTGAGAATTGATAGGTTTGATAAGTTTTTGCTCAGCCAGAAACCCAGTACTCCAACTATCAATCCTGCAAATGCATAGCTGATTACGCGCCCGATGTTATAGGCGAGTACGTGTGGATTAATTACCGAAAAAAGGTTTTTACTTGATGTTTGGTTTGTCGGGATGAGCTTTGATAAGTGAGGTGAAGGGGTATTTAAACCTAAAGCACTCGAGAGACCGCCGCACATACCCAGGCAATGTCCTGAACCTAATATGCCAAGAAGTAAGGCTGAGATAAGAATTTGTGGATCATGAAGCATGATTAGTTTGGTTCTTGAGTTTTAATGTTTGTTTTAGGTTTCGGTTTGTCATCTGGTCCAGGAATCATGTCTGCATCATCATCGTAGAGTATGCTATGAGCTGGCCCTTCGAGGTCATCATATTGCCCATTTTTGACCGCCCAACCAAAGATGGAGATGGCAAGCGTAATCAGAATGAGTGAGACTGGGATTAGTACGAATAAGACTTCCATTGATCTAGCCTTCCTATCGCTTTAGGCGAATAGAGTTAAATACGACAATTAATGAACTAAGTGACATGCCTAATGCTGCAAAATACGGAGGAACAAATCCAGCAGCGGCTAAAGGTAACATACAAATATTATAAGCAATTGCCCAAGTAATATTTTCTTTAATGATTCTACGGGTTTGTTGTGCTTTAGCAAATGCTTCGTTAAGCGCGGAGAGCTTACCATTCAATAAAATTGCATCAGAATTCATTTTAGTGATATCAGCGGCTTCTCCCATGGCGATTGAAAGCTTCGCTCCAGATAATACAGGCAAGTCATTAATGCCATCACCTATCATCGCGATTTGCTTGCCTTGGGCTTGTAGTTTTTTTACAAATAGTAGTTTTTCTTCTGGTGATTGGTTCGCATGATAAGAGTCAACTTCTAAGGCTTGTGCAACAGCGGCCACCGAATGCGCTTGATCACCACTTAAAATATGGGTTTTCAGTCCCATGCTTCTAAATGAGCTAATAGCTTCATGGCTATCATCTCTCAAGGTATCACTTAGCATGAAGTGGGCAATAATATTCTGGCCATCTGATAGGTAGATATTCAAACCTTCGAATGCCTCTAATGCGTCAGAATGACGGGCCTGTGATGCAAAGTCTAGAATCCCTAAATAATATTTTATTGGTTCATTTTGGTTTAACTTATAGAAACCTGAAAGACCTTTACCAAGTATGTTTTCAATATCTTGCGCTTCATTTTTAAAATGTGGAGTAAAAGTATGGGCAATAGGGTGACTTGAATGTGCTTCGAGTCCAGCGGCTATTTCTAAGGCGTGTTCAAGTGTGTAGTCATTATAGGTAACTGTTTTCTCAAGGGAGAGTTTGCCTTTGGTAAGCGTTCCAGTTTTATCAAAAATGACATCTGTTACTTGTGTCATAGCTTCTAAGGCATGGGCTTTTGTGATTAAAAAACCACGTGAACGTAGGTAGGTGTTGGCACTAGTTAATGCTGTAGGTGTTGCAAGAGAAAGTGCACAAGGGCAGGTGACGACGAGTACAGATAATATAACAGGGAAAATCTTATCTGGATCGATAAGATACCAACCAATACCGACGGCTATTGAGATTAAAAGCACTGCAGCAACAAAGTAACTAGCGACCCTGTCTGCAATAAGTACTGTTCTGGGTTTTTCACTTTGAGCTTTGTCTAACATCTTTATGATAGCGGCAACCAGACTATCTTTGGGTTTTGCTATCACTTTCACTTGAAGGGTGTTTTCAATATTAACGGTACCGCCACTAACGAAACTACCTTGAGATTTTTCTATAGGAAGAAACTCTCCACTTAGTGCGGATTCATCAACGCGGGAAAAACCTTCGATAACAAGACCATCGGCAGCGATGATTTGTCCTTGCTTAATGATGAGTATGTCATCTACTTCAAGCTTAAGTGCGGGTACGGATTTTTCACCAGATTGAGTGATAATGATGGCCGTACTCGGTAACAGCCTAGACATTTCAATATCGCTGTTTAAGTGTTTATGTCTAGTTTCCATTTCGATATATCTTCCGAGCAGCAAGAAAAAAGTGAACATTGAAACAGAGTCGAAATAAACATCACTTTCAATCGTTGGCTCACTGAAAAGAGTTATCCATGAACTAGCCAGAAAAGCAGCTAAAATTGCAATGCTTATGGGGATGTCCATGGTCAGGTGGCCGGTTTTAATGTCTCTCAATGCGGCTTGAAAAAACGGACTTGCAGAGAATAAAACCACAGGAATACACATAAGTAAGCTGAACCATCGAAAAAATTGGACAAACTCAATATCAATGCCGCTATAAAAACCTAGATAAAGAGGCATGGCAAACATCATGTTTTGCATGCTTGCTATGCCAGCAATAGCAATACGAATAATTGTCGTTTTTTTCTCTTTTTCTGCGTTTGTTAGCGCAATTCCTTCTTCATAAGGAAAAGCTTTATAGCCTAACGTTCTTATTAAAATAAGAATGTCACTTAATGTTGTGAGCGAGTTGTTCCATTGTAGGCGGGCTTTATGAGAGGTATGGTTGATTGTAAATGACTCTACAGTTACTTGTTTAGATACTTCTTTTTCTAGTAGCCAAATACAAGCTGCACAGGTGATCCCGCTAATACTTAGCGATACTTCACTTAAGTTACCATTTTGATCTACAAATTCTTGTTGTAAGGCTGGATCATCATATAAACGAAGCTCTGAAACATTAGAGTCGTTGAATTGATCTGGTCTTTCTGATGCTTGTGTTCGATGTTGATAAAAACTTTCTAAGCCACCTGAGACTATCGTTTCTGCGATTGCAAGGCAGCCGTAACAGCAAAAAGTTTGTTCATCACTGCCAATTTTTAATTTTGCATTAAAGCCTTTTGGAATAGGCTCATGGCAGTGAAAGCATTGTTTTGTCATTGTTCTAACTTATTTGGGCTGCGATAAGCTTGAGTTAGTCTTATCTTCACTATTAAGTTGGAAGTTTAGTACGGGTGTAAATATTTCTTCTCTTAGGCGCCAGCTATTGTCGAAAGCATAAATGTCAATGTAGCGCCTGCCTTCTACAGGGTGAGGAAGGTCGCCTAAGTATAAGCCGTTGCCGCTAGGTAAAAGCTTAATAATAATGTCTTTATCTGAAACCGTTGGATGGAGTAACTTCAGTGTTAGAAAGGCTTGGGTTGGTATTTCTTTGGTAGCGATTAGTTGAAGTCTAACTTCTGTTTCATTCATGTTCAGTATCGGTGTTAGCCCTAAAGCTTTAGCTAAATGGTCTTGTTCGATAGTTTGATTTATTGCCATACCATCTTTGAAGTAATTATCACTTACTAAGGAGTCTTTACCTACGACGGCTACGGTCAGCATGACGCTGCTCAATATAACGGATGCGATAGGTATGCTTAAAACAAACCAAAGCCATGGCTGTTTAAACCAAGGGCGAGATGCTTCGTTACTGGTAGTGGTATTCATGTAATGCTCCAAACGTTACTTATACAGACCGTTGTAAACGCAATTGTTGAGAAAAGGTCTTGTAGTTTAAAAATTTCCAGTAAAAAGGAAGTGTGTTAATTAATATATGGAACCTAGGAATCGACTTTCACTCTCAGCTTTTAATTCAGGATCATCTTTAGATTGAATTTTAAATTGGATGTCATAAGTCGACTTCGTCATCTTTTTAGGATCAATTTCTACGCTTGTTGGCAGAGTATAAACTTCTCCAGAGTGAACTGTTATGTCGGTTTTGGTTGATATCATCAAACCCTCAATTCCTGACACTGTTAATGTAAAATTTTGCTCTTCATCTGACATGTTCATCACTTTGAGTGTATAAGCATTTTCAAGTAGACCCATTCCGGTTAATTGGTATAGTGCGCCTCGGTCTCTAATGACATCAAGTCCTAATGGAATTCTTGTTATCAACGTATAGGCGAAAGCGCCTATCATTATGGATAACAATGCAGCGTAAGCTATCGATTTTGGCCTTAGAATATGACTTTCTTTACCTTCGAGACGGTTTTCGGTCGTATAGCTAATCAAGCCTTTTTCATACTCCATTTTTTCCATAATAGAGTCGCAGGCATCAATACAAAGAGCGCAACCTATGCACTCGTATTGAAGCCCATCGCGAATATCAATGCCAGTAGGGCAGACTTGTACGCACATACCACAGTCTACACAGTCACCTAGGCCTTCTGCTTTATAGTCAGTATTGCGTTTTCTGCTGCCCCGAGACTCACCTCTTTTGGCATCATAAGAGACTACTAAGGTATCAGCATCAAACATGACTGACTGGAACCGTGCGTAAGGGCACATATATAAGCATATTTGCTCACGCAACCAGCCCGCATTTATATAAGTTGCTATTGTGAAAAAACCAATCCAAAAAATGGCCCAAG
>CAXBKC010000178.1:0-7761 GCA_963975615.1 uncultured Oleiphilus sp. | reverse complement strand
ACCGCTCGTTGAGCTCGTCGAAACGGACAAGAAACGTGTATTCCAGGAACACCCTTCGACGGGCTCAGGGAGCGTAATAGTTTCGACACTTCGATGAGTTCAACGAGCGTTAATCTACTTTATAAACTCATATAATAAAGTGGCGCAAAGGCAACAATGATCAAGGTAGTTCCCATTACCAATAAAGGAAGTATCATCCTTTCATGACGATAATAAAAGCTATCGCCTTCTTTCATTGCCAACTCTACTTCTTCATCACCAACCACCTGCCTTGTTAACAAGTGATTCAATGAAACAGGTGGACTCAAATATCCTAACTCAAAGGCCATTAAACAGGTCATCCAAAAATGTATTGGATCAATACCGTTTGCATAGGCAACGGGTGCAATCGTGCCGGTAACAAGAATTAAAGCACCGAATGGGTCCATCACCATGCCGATAAAAATAAGGAATACTACTAAGAATGCCATGGTCAGATAAATAGAACCGAAGGCTTCTGGAATGACTAAGGTACCGCCTCCACGCTCGATCATGCCGCCCACCGTAAATGAGCAGGCCATGAGCATCAATAATGCACCGATTTGTATGGCTGAATTATCTACTGTAGATGTAAAGGCTTTAGAAAGTGTCGGGCTTGCACCTGCGGTTTTATTTCGCTCCGTAAAGTCTTTACTGAAGCGTCGTTCAAACCATAAAACTGCAATTACAATGACCGGAAGAATTACTGGTGCCGTAAATTCATCTAATTGTGCGTCTAAAATATAATCATAAGCAAAGAGAACTGCTGCCAAAATACCAACGTAAGGCAAGAAATGACCAAGGTTTTTTAAAGATGGTTTCAGAGCAACACTGGCTGGCGTTAACTTTATCGGGTCTTTGCGGGTAATCATCGCAAACACAGCAAACACCACCATACTTAAGAGAAACACCTTAAAGCCCCAGTGGAATAGTTCATCAGTGACGACTTCTTTATTGAGTATCGCGATACCAACGACCAGCAAACATGGCCTTAAGACAACACCTGAGCCCGTCATAGCTGTAACCGCGAGCGATAACTGCCTGCGCGTTCCAACTCTTCGCATTTCTTGATAAACCACAGCACCCATGGCGATGATAATAATACCAGATGCACCTGTGTAGGCAGTGGGAAAAGCAAGTAAAGCTATTGCGACAAAGGCAAGCATTTCTGGTGGTAGATGCCAGGGCTTTAAAATATCGAATAACTTGGCACCGACTAAGGTTTCTTTTAAGAGCATGCCCACCAAGATATATAAACCAATGGCTAAATGAAGATTGGTTAGTTGAAATATTTGGGTGAAGTAAATAGCAATACCCGGGAAATGCCCTTCAGCAATGAAAAATTGTAAACAAGCTGCCAAGAGCATTATGCTATGAATGGGAATAGATAAAAATGCCTTCCACGTAGAACCGTCATTTTTCAGTGTCGGCTCGGGGTTCATTAAGTGGTATAAGTTGATTATGCAAAGGATCGTAGCCGCTAGAGACAAAATAACTAAAAGTTCAGGTTTAGCTACCTCGGTTCCAGAGCCATAAGAGCCTTTTATAAACAAAATAGTCGAAAGCCCAAGACCACCATTCGCAATGAATTGCCCAATATTTGAAACTTTATGATCTAGTTTGGAATGAATTGAACGAAATGCAATGTGACTTTTTTTCCAAGTTGTCACTACTGCGGCAAAGGCTAAAAGAAGGATTAAAGTCAGCCGTTGATGTTCAATCGCATATAGACTCACAGCTGCGAGGCTATGTTCTATAGAGCGAAATATCTGTACCCACACTGTAAATTGTTGTTTATATATTACAGCAGCTTGGTGCTGACTTTCACAAAGCTGGATTTGGCTTAATAATGAATTCTCTGCAGCTTCACGATCAAATTCAGTTTCAAATAAGTCAAAGTCGGCATTTTCATCAGCATGCTCAGCTTCAAGCTCATCTAAACGTTGCTCAAGGTCAAAGCTGATATCACAAGTTACGTCTGCCTGGTCACTACGTAAAATAAAATAATCTGGCCAAAAATATGCGCCCATCTTAAGCATTTGGCCATGCATATTCTCACTCGTGCCCGCAATAATAGTGACAAATAAAAGAGCAAGAATAATGCTAGAGAACACTCTCTGAGTGTTCTTTTTTAAAAAACTGACATTTGCATCTAAAACAGAATTAGACATAACTTTTCATCAACATTGTTATTATTTTAAATGATCATTAGAAGAGTGGTGCCTATTAATAAAGTAAAAACCGACCACTACCTGCAACAACAATTGTAATCAGTCCTAATGACAAATTAATACCAATTAATTTTCTCATGCTATTGAGTCGATTCGCTGCATCTTCCCAGTCTGAAATCGCGACCGCCAACTTCAAACGTTTAAAAGAAGCAAAATATATATGACCGAATATCAGAAACATGACATATGATAAAGCCAGCATAATATGGACATGCTTCCCTACATTAGCCATACCGCCGAAAAAAGAAATCATGCCGTGGCCGCTCACAATTAAAAGAATTACCGCAACCCACACAAAGATAAAAAATTGACTAAAGACCCGGCTCCACATAGTCAACCTGACTGGCGGATCAAGAAGCTGTGCAGCCACAGGACGGAGAAAAACGTAGGCAAAGAACATTCCACCCACCCAAACAACAACAGACAAAAGGTGCAGAGATAAAGCTACAGACATCAACATTTTTTTCATTCCCATGGTCAAATTTTAAAGCGCCCAAACTATAGCTGTATTAAGGAACGGGATACAAGGCCTAAATGCTGTTTTGAGTGCATATTCTTTGAATTGATAGCTTTTGCGCTATTACTACTTTAAAAATAATTAAAGTACTCTACTAAAAAATTGCTCGTATAGTTCTATGAACTTTGTGATGATAAACAACTACTTTATTAATTTTCAGCACCATTCATAAATAGTTATGGATGAAAAGGTAAAATGCTTTATATGTCACTATGCATTATAGCAAAATCTGACGTTTTCTTATTAACAGGGTTTATACAATCTTTAATGAATAGCCGAATAAAGTTTGGCCTAACAATAGTGCTGTTCTCTTCTATTTCTTTCACTACTCAGGCGCTTGAATTGCCTTTCATGAATAATGGCATTCCATTTGAAGTTATCCTTAAAGATGCAGACTCGGTTCAGCAATATAGTGACCTCATTGACTTGATAAAAGATGGCATTAGCCTACAAAGGGCTGAAAACCTAACGCTAAAACGGTACGCAGACTCAAGAAAGATATCTCGTTTTGAACAAGATATTATTATAAGAATACTGAAGTCTAGAGGCTATTATCGCTATTTCGTTAATGCGAAACTTATTGACAAAAAACAAACTGATGCAAGTGTAAATAGTAATTATGAAGGTTTTAACGATATTAAAAAAATAATTTATCAAGTCACGCCTGGTACTCAATACACAGTCACAAATATAGAGTTTGATTTAGATCAAAACGTAAATTTAGATCAAATGCCTTTACTGTCTATTCGAAAAGATGAGCCACTAATAGCCGAAAATATCCTCAGCTCACTTGATAAAATTCGAAGTTATATCAGGTCACAGTATTGTTTTTATGATGTCAAAGTTGCTTATCAGGTTTTTATTGATCATCAAACGTCACAGGCCAAGGTAATATTTACCATGGAGCCAAGCCGACAAACTTCATTTGGCCCCATTTTCATCGAAGGTCTAGAATCGGTAGATTATGACTATTTAATGTCGTTTATCAGTTATGAAGAGGGTCAGTGTTTTCAACGAAATAAAATAGACGCTTCTCGACTATCAGTATTACGCTCAAACTTAATTTCTAATGTCGTTATCAATGTGGGTGAAATAGAAAATGATCAGGTCACGACAAACTATCAGGTTAATGAACGTAATCATCGCACAGTAAAAGCTGGTATAGGCTACAGCACTGATGAAGGTACGTATCTTAGTGCAGGATGGGAACATCGCAATATACGCGGAGCAGGTGAAAAATTAGAATTCAGCACACGTTTTTCGTCAATCCGGCAAAAAGTGTCTGGGCAATTTTATATACCAAATTTTTATAGCGACAATAAATCGCTCACTCTATATTCAGAAGTCGTCAATGAAGAGCTTGATGCTTACGAAGCACTCTCCTTAAAAACAGGTGCAAAGATTGGCTTTAAAAGAACCGAGTTTTTGAACTATTTTGTTGGTGCTGAATTAAAGCTTAGTGATGTCACCGACCAAGATCAAAATGAGAAGTTTTATCTGGCATCTTTTCCGTTTGAGATAGAATGGGATCATACCAATAGCATTCTTGACCCTAGCGATGGTTTCTTAATTACGGCTGAAGTGCGCCCTTATATCGATATAATCAATACTCAAACAAAGTTCTATAAGACAATGATTTCAGTTGCCGGTTACCACACTTTTGATCTGTCCCTACAGCCTACTATTGCTGCTCGATACAGTGTAGGCACAATTACCGGTGAATCAGTTGAAAACATCCCAGCTGATGAACGTTTTTATGTGGGGGGCGGTGGCTCCGTTAGAGGTTACCCCTATCAATCTTTAAGCAAATTAAATGGTGATGATCCGGAAGGTGGCGCATCGTTTCAACAAATAAATACTGAGTTAAGAATACGTTTTCAAAAAGATTGGGGACTAGCTACCTTTGTTGGCGGTGGCTTTGCTTTTGAGGAAGCGACACCAGATATGAATCAAGATCTGCTATGGGCAGCGGGTTTAGGTTTACGGTATTACACCTCTTTTGCACCTTTTCGTGCTGATATCGCCTTCCCTTTAAATAAACGAAAAGATTACGATGACGACTTCCAGCTTTACATCAGTATTGGGCAGGCATTCTAAGTGACTTCCAATAAGCAATTGCCAGAAGCTAAACACAGTACTCAGGAAAATACTGGAGAATCACCCGACCCTGATAGAAATAGCGCGCCAAAAAAAGAATCACCAAGCTTCAGTTTGAAAAAGCTTTTTAAGAGCTTACTCGTCGTAGTAAGCGCATTCTTTATTACGCTAATACTTCTATTGTCATTATTTATAGGCTTATTACTCGGATCAGAACCCAGCAGAGAATGGCTAGTACAAGACCTTCTGCCTAAGCTGGTTTCATCAGACGCAATACAGTTAACGATTAAAGAGTTTAACTCCCCCACTCCTGGTTATTGGTACTTTGGCTCAGTCGAACTAAGCATGAATCAACAGAATATAATTCTTGCGAATAAACTCTTATTAGACTTCAAGTTATCTGCATTATTCGATAAAAAGTTAGATATCACGGAGTTAAGTGCTGACAGTTTATTGATTACGCTTCCTGAAACAAATACTCAGTCACAAGCACCAGCACAAACCGAGCAAGATAAAAGCTGGCAAGATATGTTGATTCCCGCCCGAATTCAATTGCTTGCGCTTCAACATGTAGTGATCAAGGGCTCCGATCTCGACCTGCCAGCCTTTAAAGTAAATGGAAAAGCAGAACTGCTTTGGCAAGATAGTTTATTAATCAGTGATCTTTCTGTGCAAAGTAAAGCGACGCCGTCAGCTCATATTAATTTACAAGCAATGCTTGATAATCAATTTTCCGGAACATTAAAAGCAAGCATCAAAGAGGATGCTGGCGGTTGGCTTGGCAAGACCATAATGCTACCTAATGAACAGGCAGTAGACTTTAATTTAGAATTATCAGCCAAGGCAGAAAAGTCGCAAACATATTGGGAGCTTCATTCTTTTAATATGCCTTGGCAAAAATACAAGATTAACGCAGTGGCTCAAGGTCTTTGGTCAGCTAGCGAACAAAAATTAGAACTTACTCAATCCTCAATTTTTATTGATCAAAAAGAACAAAACATTAAGGGTTGGTGGCAAGGGAAATTATTCGAGCTAGATACAGTGCTAAGTGAACTCCCGATCGGTTTAGCAGATGTGTTTCAAGATTATATTGTAGGTGGAAACGTTAGCGGTACTGTCATAGCGCAAGGAAGTATTTCTAATCCAAATATAAAGACCAACCTGCACGCAGACACTCAATTTAGCAAACAAGCCGTGTCCGTTTCACTTAAAGGCGAAGGTAATTTCAAGACCTTCAATATCGAAGATGCTTTCCTTAAGCTTGGCGATGCTCAGTTAAAAACTAGCGGCGCTATCTTTATCGAACAACAAACAATGGATTTACAGGTTCATCAGCTAAGTGGCCCTGTTCGGATAGTGGAATTATTTGATGTCGAATTTCCTGATGATTTAAATATCGATATTAACCAAGCACAAGGTACGCTTAAAGGCGCTTTTATTGCACCAAAATATGCGGGTTTAACTCAAACCAAAGGAAGATATAAACAACAAGTTTTTGAAGCTACTACTAAGTTTGATGGTGATATCGATAAAGTCACTCTCACTAACTTTATTGCTAATACTTCAGGTAGCCAAATCAAAGCTGATGGTTTAATTGATTGGAATAATGAAAACTTTGACCTAATGCTTTCGACTAAAAAGCTGCCATTAAACTTGATTTCATTACTCAACATTGAATTACCAGAAGGTCTTTCTACTTATGTAGATGCAGATCTTAGCCTGATAGGCCCATTCTCAGCCCCAGATTATTCAGGAAAAATAACTGCAAATGGAGAGCTACAAAAGCAAGCATTTCAGATAAACAGTAATTTCAAAGGCAATGTAAAACAAATTGAACTTAAGAAATTTGTCACCCATATTGAAGATGGAAATATTCATGCCTCTGGCTTGATTGATTGGCACAATGAGCAACTTAACTTAATGCTGCAAGCCAGTAATATCCCTACCAAGCTAGCCTCTATAGCTCAGATTAAATTACCGGAGAGTCTCTCTGCTCTGATAAATACACAAGGTGTTCTAACAGGTAGCTTTGCCTTGCCTTCATACAAAGGAGAAGCCTCGGCTACCGGTAATTATCAAGATACACAGTTCGATATAACAAGTGCTATAAATAGCTCTCTCGAAAACGTCGAGATAACAGGCCTCTCTGCCACTCTCGCGTTTACTGATCAGAATAATGAGACTCAAAAATCAAGCCTTCAAGGTCATGGCACGTTCACCTCCTCTTCAAAACAGTTAGAAGGGAAAATTAAGATTCAAGCATTACCGTATAGCGCAATGACCCTTGCTGGCATAGATATGCCAAAAAACTTAGCAGGGATACTCACTGCGGATCTATCCATCAGCGGCAAGCTTCCCATTCCTAGCATATATGGCAGTATTAATAGCAATGGCACCTATGAAGGACAAGCTTTCAACTTTAACTTTGCCGGTTCCCAAAAAGATAAAGCCCTAGCCTTTGATGATACAAAGTTTATCTGGAACGACACCATACTAAGTGCCAACGGCAGTGTCAGCAAAGACAACTTAGATCTTCATGTCAAACTCCAAGCCTTAAAGCTGACAGACCTGAATGCATTTGGCTTAGATCTAAAGCCGGGAAATGTAGATCTACATTTTAACTTATTGGGTTCTTTGGAAGCGCCAAAACTCGACGGTCTCGTTAAGCTAAGCGTCAAAAACTTCGATCGAACAGAAGATGTAAATGACTCACAAGAAGATATTATCGTCACCTCTCAATTTGAAACTGTAGATGAAAGATTAGTCCTTACCTCAGACGTTAAACAAGGTGATAAATCGAGAGGCCATTTACTTATTACAAGTCATTTCAAGCCTTTCATTAATTGGTTAATAAATAGTTCTGGTGAACAAGATCTAGCCAAGCTTCCTTTAGATATA
>CAXBKC010000177.1:0-7773 GCA_963975615.1 uncultured Oleiphilus sp. | reverse complement strand
CAATTTCTTCTGCAAGCTGTTGGCTTAATTGTGTTTGTAATTCATCTCGCTCACGATCTTTTGCGAGTAGGGCAGAGGATTCATGTCGGTAGCTGTTATTAATATGTATGGTGTGTTTATGGTTTATTTTATCTTCACGAGAAGTTACTAGGCTATAAGTGACTTCAGAACTAAGGCCTAGTTCAGCTGCCGAAGCATTCGCTTGGAGAGAAAGTACACGTGATCTCTGAATCATCGGGCTAATTGTTAACATCAAGGGCGCGTCTTCACTAATTTGGATGTTATTCAAAACCAAGGTTTGTTTTAGATGGTGACACAGCACCCAAGAGCTTGTGCTAGGGCAGTTTAAAGAGAGGCTTTCAATTTTGGAGGCATTTTCACCATATGAACGTAAATGGAACCCACAAGCAGATAGCATCATTACGCCTAGCGAGAGCGATATAATAGTGAAGGCCTTGGCTAAGCGTATTTGAGGGAAATAGCGCTTAGCCTTTTGTAATGTAACGAAGTTAATTAGCAACAATATTCACCAATTTTCCGGGTACAACAATTACTTTTCGGATGGTGTTATCAGCAATAAACTTCTGAACATTGTCATCATCCAGAGCAATTTTTTCCATGCTTTCCTTATCGATATCTGCAGGCACTTCAATCTTTGAGCGTACTTTGCCATTTACCTGAAGCACTATTTCTTGCGTACTTTTGGTCAAAGCAGATTCATCTAAAACAGGCCATTGTGCATGAATAACAGCGCCATCATGACCTAGTGCAGTCCATAAGGTATGGCTGAAATGAGGCGTGATAGGTGAAAGAAGTAACACTGCTGTTTCAAGTGCTTCTTGCATTACGGCTAAGTCTTGAGCTTCCGTTTTGCTATATTTTGCAACAGAGTTCATTAATTCCATTACTGCAGCAATCGCTGTGTTAAAGGTTAAGCGGCGGCTGACATCATCACTTACCTTGCGAATGGTTTCATGAGTCTTGCGTCTTAAATCTTTCTGTTCTTTATTCAAGCTATTAACGTCAAGGTTTGGTGCTTTATCATTTTCTAAATGGTTAAAAACGGCTTTCCATACGCGCTTTAAAAAGCGATGAGAACCTTCAACGGCACTATCGGACCACTCAAGTGATTGCTCTGGCGGTGCAGCAAACATAATAAACAAACGCACCGTATCGGCACCATATTGATCAATCGTTGTTTGAGGATCTACGCCATTGTTCTTGGACTTTGACATTTTGCTCATGCCAGAACTAAAGACTTCTTTGCCGTTTTCTTTTGAGAGGATTTGAGTAATCTTGCCCTTATCATCTGCTTGAATGTCTATATTTGCCGGTGCGATCCAAATTTTCCCACCGTTTTCATCTTCTTGATAAAAGCCTTCTGCTAAGACCATGCCCTGGCATAAAAGCCGCTTGAATGGTTCATCAGACTCAACTAGGCCCACATCTCTTAATAACTTATGGAAGAAACGCGCATATAGTAGGTGAAGAATAGCGTGTTCAATGCCGCCAATATACTGATCAACGGGTAGCCAGTAGTTAGCCGCAGCAGGGTCAAGCATTTGGTCGTGAGATTGTGGTGAGCAGTAGCGAGCGTAGTACCAAGACGATTCCATAAAGGTATCGAAAGTGTCGGTTTCGCGTAAAGCAGTTTGGCCATTATGCGTTGTTTTGGCCCACTCAGGATCACTTTTAAGGGGAGAAGTTACACCGTTTAGTGTTACGTCTTCAGGTAAAAGGACGGGTAGTTCTTCAAGTGGAACAGTGACTTCCGTCCCATCTTCAAGCGTCTTCATTGGGATGGGTGCACCCCAATATCGTTGGCGAGAAACGCCCCAGTCACGTAAACGAAAGTTAACCCGTTTATGGCCTGTTCCAAGTTTTTCAAATTTGATAACAAGCGCATCAAATGCTTCTTCAGAGCTGAGGCCGGTGAATTCGCCCGAAGTAACCAGTACACCTTTTTCGGTATAAGCGGCTTCTTGAATGTCGATATCTTGGCCGTCATTTGGTGCAATAACCTGCTTAATCGGCAGCTGATATGATTTAGCAAAATCATGATCGCGTTCATCATGTGCAGGTACAGACATCACCGCGCCCGAGCCATAATCCATCAAAACAAAGTTTGCCGTCCAAACAGGGACTTCTTCACCGGTTAAGGGGTGAATAGCTGTAAGGCCGGTCGCGACACCTTTCTTTTCCATTGTTGCCATATCGGCTTCAGCAACTTTGTTATTCTTACATTCGTTAATGAAGGCTTTTACTTCAGAGTTAGTCTCTGCTGCCTTCAAAGCAAGCGGGTGTTGAGCAGCAACCGCAACATAGGTCACGCCCATGATGGTATCTGGTCGAGTGGTATAGACACTTAAAAGTTCATCACTACCTTTAAGCTGGAAAGAAAACTCTAAACCTTCTGAACGACCAATCCAGTTACGTTGCATGGTTTTGACTTGCTCAGGCCACTCATCGAGTTGATCCAGGTCTGCCAATAACTCTTCTGCGTAATCGGTGATTTTAATAAACCACTGAGGGATTTCCTTGCGCTCAACCAAAGCACCTGAGCGCCAGCCTCGACCATCAACTACTTGTTCATTTGCTAAAACAGTTTGGTCAACCGGATCCCAGTTAACGGTAGAATTCTTTTTGTAGACTAAGCCTTTTTCATAAAGCTGAGTGAAGAACCATTGTTCCCACTTATAATAGTCTGGCTTGCAAGTGGCTATCTCACGATTCCAATCATAACCAAACCCTAGTTGGTTTAACTGGTTCTTCATGTACTCTATATTTTCGTAGGTCCACTTTGCAGGGGGGACTTTATTCTGAATGGCTGCATTTTCTGCAGGTAGACCAAAGGCGTCCCAGCCCATCGGCTGCATGACATTCTTGCCCTGCATACGGTGGTAGCGTGAGACAACATCTCCAATTGTATAATTTCGGACATGACCCATATGCAGCTTACCGCTAGGGTACGGAAACATTGATAAGCAATAATACTTTTCTTTAGTTGGGTCTTCTGTGACTGCAAAGCTGTTGTTTGCTTGCCAGTATTCACGCGCTGAAGCTTCAATAGCTGCGGGTTGATAGTCTTCAGGAAGTGCGTGCGCTGCTCTTGAGTTTTCTGCTTGCATAAGTATCTTCAATTTCTACCAAATGGAGTTGTTGTTCTACAAATTTTAAAGGGCGGATATTCTAGCCCAGTTTATGCTCTGGCGGTACTCTAAAGCTAACTTAATCTGAAAAACTGAGTTAGCTTCTAACAAGGCTATCATTAATTAGCATTAGTTAAATATTTGCCTGGGATCAGTGGTGCCGTTTTCGTTGAATAAAGCAAAATATCATACTCAGTGCTGATAATATCCCAACCGGCCAAGAGCCATATTTCATAAATGGCGTTTCACCCTGAAATGGTTTTATCTGAGAATAGAGTGTTGTTCTGACAAATTGTTCAGACTGGTCGATGATAGCGCCATAGTTGTCTATGACAGCACTGATGCCATTATTTGTGCCTCGGATCATGTAGCGGCGATTTTCTGCAGCACGCATTTGAGCCATTTCTAAGTGTTGTAGTGGGCCGATAGATGCACCAAACCAACTATCATTACTGATGGTCAGTAGGAATTCGCTGCCTTTAACGTTTTGGCTAACAAAATCGGGATAAACGACTTCATAGCAAATAAAAGGTGCCACATGATAGTCGAATGAACTAAGCGGAAGCTGATCGGAAGAGCCTGTCCTGAAGTCTGACATGGGCAGGTCAAAAAAAGCGATTAAACCTCTTAATAGATCTTGAAGTGGAACGTATTCACCGAAGGGAACCAGCTTTTGTTTATGATACAGGCCTTCGCCTTGACCAAAGCTTATAATGCTGTTGTGTAATATTTGGCTATTATTATCAGCATCAGACTTTCTGAACGGCAGGCCGCTAATAATATTACTGTTATGTGACTTAGCCTCCTCGCTCATTTGTTCTATGAAGGGGCGTGCTTGATCATATAATAAAGGCACTGCTGTTTCAGGCCAGAGTACAAGGACGCTTTCCCATGCTTCAGCTGTCATTTGTTCCAGTAAAATTAGTGTCTTACGGCGTTGCGAGGGCTTCCATTTTTCTTCTTGAGGAATGTTTGTTTGTATGACCGCAACTTTTAACTCTTTATCGATCTCCGTTGTCCATTCAATGGTATTAAGAAAAGGGCCTTTAAACCAAAATAGAGATACAAGAAAAATAAAACTAAGTTTAAATGCTATTGTCTTAGGATGGTAATGAGAGCGAAACTTGGAAGGAAGATGATGGGTTTTTCCTTTGATAAAAAATGGTAAGGCTTTTATTGCAAGCGATGCAGAGAAATATAAAGCAATGCCACTTGCTACGGTAATGGCAGTTAAGCCGTAAATGCCTAATATTGGAATCCAACCTGCGAGTGGGGTGACTAAGTGGGCATAGCCTAGAAATAACCACGGGAAGCCGGTAAGAAAATAGGTTCGAAATAGGTCACCTATCACCCAGCAGGCGGTGAATAATATAGCATTACCTGTTTTAGATGATGTTTTTAAACGACCATAAATGAAAAAAGATAGGGCGGGAAATAGCGCTAAACCGAGAACAAAAAATAGCGTGAGGCTGCCTGCAAGAAAAGGTGGAGCGTGGCCATAAGTATGAATGCTGACATAAACCCAAGAGGCGCCAGATCCAAATAAGCCTAAGCCAAATATCCAGCCATAAAAAAAGCCTTTAAAGTTAAGGCTAGGAGCATTTAAGGCTCTGGTTACTAATAAAATAATGACTATTGATAACGGGCCAAGTAGCCAAAACCCGAAAGGGGCCAGGCTAAATGTTTGAAGCGCCCCGCTGCTAAGCAGGGCAATTATTATTAATAGCTTTATTAAGCGTGGTTGCTCGTCTCTGAGCTTTGATGATTTATGGCTTGAGGTTTGCTGATGTGGTAAGAATTTAGTCATCTCTAAGTTCGCTTTTTAGCTTTAACTTTTTCAAACTTTAATAGACGTACGCATCTATTATCGGCATTAAGAACAGTGACCTTAAAGCCGTAGAGTGTTGTTTTTTCACCGCGCCGGGGAAGGCGTTCAAACTTTTTGAGTACCGATCCGCCAATAGTATCAAATTCGTCCTCAGGTAAGTCCGCTCCAAAATAAGCATTAAATTCGTCAAGAGGAGTGAGTGCTTTAACATTATATTCAGTTTTGGAAAGCGGTTTGATCATCGCTTCGTCTTCGAAGTCATGCTCATCCTCAATTTCACCGACGATCTGCTCAAGCACATCTTCAATTGTAATTAAGCCAGATATACCACCGTACTCATCAACCACAACAGCCATATGGTTTCTATTTTGTTTAAACTCTTTAAGTAGTTGGTTGAGGCGCTTGCTTTCCGGAACGATAGTTGCGGGTCGAAGTAGTTCCGATATATCGTTCTTTTTTAGGCTACCTCGTAAAGCTAAGGGTAGTAGGTCCTTCGCTAACAGTATTCCAAGCACATCATCTGTCGAGTCACCGATCACAGGAAACCGAGAGTGAGCAGACTCTATGATTTCATCAATATACTCATCTGGAGATTGATTCGACTTAACGGTGATCATTTGGGAGCGAGGAATCATAACTTCTCGCACTTGCATGTCGGTTACTTGAACGGCGCCTTCGATAATGCTTAGAGAGTCTGCATCTAGCACATCTCGTTGTTCCGCATCTCTGAGGATGTCCATAATATCCTGAAGTGATTCAGGTTCGTCTGAAAAAGCTTGAGATAATCGCTCAAACCATCTTTTTCCCGTGGGAGGCTTACTAGATTTGTCGTCATTCATGAGAAATGTAAAACAATCTCTTAACTAAGTGCTCAAAACCGAGCGAACATTGCGTGAGCGCGAAGCTTCTGCGCAGGTTTAAACTAATAAAATGGAATATGAATTATTTATGGTCATCTTACAAGGAAGAAATGCACTGAATGTGCGGGTAATTCAAACTAAGCATCATCTTGGTATGGGTCTGGATAACCTAAAGTGCTCATTATGGCTTTCTCTAACGACTCCATCGCTTCTGCTTCATTATCTTCAATATGGTCATAACCAAGTAAATGCAGTGTGCCGTGTATGACTAAGTGCGCCCAATGTGAAATTTGAGACTTTCCTTGTTCGGATGCTTCATTTTCTAGAATAGGTGCACAGATGACTAAGTCACCCAAGAGGTTTAGCTCGATGCCAGGTGGGGCTTCAAATGGAAATGATAAGACATTGGTTGGCTTATCGAAGCCGCGGTATTGATGGTTCAAGGTTCGGCTTTCATCCTTATCTACAATGCGGATGGTCAGTTCACTGTCTGGCGTCGCATCGGCTGACGCTAGTGTTGCATCTACCCATTTGCTTAATTGAGATAGAGTGGGGCACTTTTCAAATTCAGTGGCAAGTTGTAGGTCGATAGTGGCGATGGCTGTCATTTGATCCGTTCGTGATTAAAGTTAGTTTTTAGTCTGTAATTTTTCTAATCTATGTGCCGATCATAAGCTTCAACGATGCGTTGAACGATCGGATGTCTCACCACATCTTTTGAATTAAAGTGAGTGCTGCTAATGCCTTTTACGTCTGCTAGAACCTGTTTTGCTTGGGCAAGGCCGGATAATGTATGTTTAGGTAAGTCTGTTTGGGTTAGGTCGCCAGTAATAACCGCAGTAGAGCCAAAGCCAATTCGAGTTAAAAACATCTTCATTTGTTCAGGTGTGGTGTTTTGGCTTTCATCCAGAATAATAAAAGCATTATTTAAGGTTCTGCCACGCATAAAGGCTAAAGGAGCGACTTCGATGATGTTTTTTTCCATAAGACGGGTGACTTGTTCAAAGCCAAGCATTTCATAAAGAGCGTCATAGAGCGGGCGTAGGTAAGGGTCGACTTTTTGTGCTAAGTCACCAGGCAAGAAGCCAAGTTTCTCACCCGCTTCAACGGCAGGTCTTACCAGTAAAATACGTTTCACTTCTTCGTTAGTTAAGGCTTCAACGGCACATGCGACCGCAAGATAAGTTTTGCCAGTGCCCGCAGGGCCGATACCAAAGTTAATGTCGTGTTTCTTGATGCAATCAATATAGTTGTACTGATTTTCACCGCGCGGCTTTAACTGAAACTTAGGTGTTTTGATGATTCTGGAGAAATCAGAGGCCGCACTAACTTCATTTTGATTATTTATCGACAATTCTTGAAGATAAAGCTGAACTGTTTCGAGAGTGAGTTCGTTGTTTTCTGTCTCTCGATAAAGGTGTCGAATGATATCAATTGCCGAGTGGGCTTTTTCTAAGGCCTTGTTGCTGCTCTTCCTATCAGCAAGATCATTTTCATTCTGTGCCGCGCTGACCTTAAATATATGCCCCCTATAAGAAATTCGAACGCCTAGGTGGTTTTCAATCTGCTTAATGTTTTGATCAAACTGGCCGCATAAACTGGCTAGGCGGTGATTATCAATAGGATCAAGTAGAATTTCTTTAATTACAGAAGTGCCAGAATTAGTAGTCTTGATCATCAATTCGCTCGCCGCGTAATGAATTAGAATAAGCATCGATTATTTTAACGTCGATAAAGCGACCGATTAACTGACCATCCGTTCTATCTTGTTTGGCTTTAAAATTCACCACGCGATTGTTTTCTGTTCTACCTTGAAGCTCGCCGGGGTCTTTCTTTGAAAACCCAGTAACAAGAATGCGTTCAGTATTACCCACCATTTTTCGACTAATTTCTTGAGCCTGTTGAGCAATACGCTGTTGGAGGATAGATAGTCGCT
>CAXBKC010000176.1:0-7777 GCA_963975615.1 uncultured Oleiphilus sp. | reverse complement strand
GCGTTATTTTATTGTTTGATCGCCCGTTTCAAGTGGGTGATCGAGTCAGTTTTAATGATACTTATGGCGAAATTGTCAGCATAGGTCTGCGTTCAGTACGCTTGAATACTCTGGATGATAACCTTGTGACGATTCCAAACTCACGCTTTATTACTGAAATGGTTGCAAGTGGTAATGCCGGTGCGCTAGATATGATGGTTGTCTGTGATTTCCATTTGTCATTGGATGCGGATATCGAATTAGCACAAAGCCTTATTCATGAAGTTGTGGTCACTAGTCGTTTTGCTTACTTAAAAAAGCCAGTGAACTTCGTATTAAATGAAGTCGTGATTGCAGAACGCTTAGCACTGCAAATTAAAGTCAAGGCTTATGTTATTGATGTGCATTACGAAAAAGCTTTCCAGAGCGATATTGTAAAGCGTGTATCGAGGTTGTTTATAGAGAATAATATAGCGCGCCCCTCAAGAGAGATGCAGCCCGTTAGTCAAGTGAGTTTTCCAAAGTCACTAGCCTAGTTTGCTTACCTGTGGTAACTTTCGCGATTTTTTTGCTTAAGCACCTTTTTGTATTAAAGCATGATAAAAATGCATGCTCTGAAGGTAGTAAATGAATAATCGTTTATTGAGGAAAGTGACATGATATCGGGTTTTGATTACGGCACATCTAATTGTGCAGTGGGAGTATCAACCGACAATAGTGGTCAAGTTCGTTTACTTGGTCTTGAAAATCAAAAGCCGTTTATGCCCTCCATTTTATATGCTCTAGACCGTGATTTAATCTGCGAGAATGTTGGTTTATCTATGCCTTCACCTAATTTTCGTGAAGAGTTTATTATGTTACGCGAAGATCAACTTTCGAGAGCGCAGGAAGTTCGCCGTGAAGAAGGTTTTTCTTCTGATGAGCAAAGTGTTTTTGTCGGAAATGAAGCCTTTGAAGAATATGTCCAGTGGCCGGGTGAAGGCTACTTTGTAAAATCACCCAAATCATTTTTAGGTGCAAGCGGCCTTCGACCAGAAGCGATTTTCTTATTTGAAGATATCGTGACTGCCATGATGCTGGCCATTAAAACCCGTGCCGAAAAAAGTTTAGGGCAAGAACTGACTCATACGGTAATTGGAAGACCGGTTAACTTTCAAGGTTTAAATGCAGAAAGCAGTAACCAGCAAGCTTTGGAAATCCTGACCATTTCAGCAAAACGAGCAGGCTTTAAAGATGTTGAGTTCTTGTATGAGCCTATTGCCGCAGGCCTTAACTTTGAACAATCGCTAACAGAAGATAAAATCGTATTAGTTGTCGATATTGGCGGTGGTACGACAGATTGCGCGATGGTGAGAATGGGGCCGACGCATCAGTCATCCAGTAATAGAGATGCTGATTTTTTAGGACACAGCGGCGAACGTGTGGGTGGAAATGATTTAGATATTCAGCTTGCAGGTAAGCACTTAATGCCCCTGTTTGGCATGAAATCTCAGCAAAAGAATGGCTTACCTGTTCCTACCCAAACCTATTGGGACGCCATTTGTACGAATGATGTCTCAGCGCAAGCGAGCTTCAATGCGCTAGGAACAACAATTCATCTTGATCAGTTGCTTAGAGATTGCCGAGAGCCAAATTTGATTAAGCGCTTTATTAAAATGCGCAAAGCACAGCAGCAGCATCAAATTGTCCGAAGTGCTGAAAGATGCAAAATTGAATTATCAGATCAGGAACAAGTAAATGTTGATTTGTCTTATATAGAAGATGAGCTGCATCACTTGGTCAAAGTCGACGCTTTTGCTTCAGCTATTCAACGACCTCTAGGTAAAATGTTAAGCCTGAT
This sequence comes from uncultured Oleiphilus sp., assembly GCA_963975615.1. Taxonomy (GTDB): domain Bacteria; phylum Pseudomonadota; class Gammaproteobacteria; order Pseudomonadales; family Oleiphilaceae; genus PZPK01. Next base: position 5,958 of record CAXBKC010000176.1, on the reverse strand, counting down.
GGAAGAGGCTATTCGTCAGGCCGGTTGTCAGCCAGAATTAATATTTATTACCGGTGGTTCGGGGCAGTCTCCGGTTATACGTGAGTCAATTCGAGAGAAATTTGGTAACGTAGAGATTCTTGATGGCGATCACTTTGGTAGTGTCACGGCTGGATTAACTGTTTGGGCGCAACATATCTATCGCTAAGCTATCGCCAAATAAAAAAAGCCCCGACAAGCGGGGCTAAGAATCAGTTAAAAACTGAGTATTAAGCAGTTTTACGTCTTGCTATGACGATAAGACAGGTAATCTAATGTTGCATGCTAAAGCATGATGCGCACCAAGTTTTATTAATTGTTTAAAATCATGCTGTTAGGTTTTTATTTCTTGTTGGTATTTTATTCGTATGTAAAATAATTCGACAAATTTCAACTCGACTATAATTCTTAGAATGTACCGATAACTTTAAGCATCGGGTAGCCAAAGCCGATAGTAGCCGGAAGAAAACCTAGTAAAACTCGTGCTTTTTCTAAGCGTGTTTCTGGATTAGCCATTTTAGGCTTAAATGCCAAGACAATGAAGCCAAAGGGGTTATACAGCGCACCAATACAGGCTGTTACAACGCACCAGGCTGGCAGAATAATGTCTCTTTCTTGGCATAGATAATAAGTTACCACAAGTAATAGGCACATCAGAAGGTAGTCGATATGTGCCCGAATAAGCTGGTGGTTGGCCTTAACCATCTTTTTCAGCCAAGCTATTTTTGCATACATAATGAAAGATGCAACCCAAGCTAAGCCTAAAGAGATTATTAGGCAGATAGCTGCAATAAGTAATAGTGTATCGTGGTTTATGGTCATAAAAGTATCCGCTGTTTAGAGTATTAAAAGGCGTATTAAAAGATAATTTCTGCTTTTTTGGCACCGTAGCGTTTAAGTTTTCCTATGAGCTCTTCAATCGTCTCTTTGCTTATCTCTTTTTCCTCTTCATCAATGAGTAGGTGAACACTGCCATCTAGACAGTGAACCATTGGGAACCATTGATCCATATTACTTGGGCTACGATGAAGTTTGATTATTTCAACTTGCTGTGTGTTTTGAAGTTCAGAAAAATTTTTTAAATTCATATATTGTCGGTAGACTCTATGTTGTTTAGATAAAGCTTATAAGCTAAAAGCCATATATAAAATTATTATATCACGGTATTCGCAGTAACTATTTGGTCTTATTACACTATCTTGACGCTGTCTGGATGACAGCTCACTTTACAAGTAGGCCTCACTTCCCTAGACTTCGCGACTCTTAAATGGCTGCTATCGAGGCTCTTGGTATGACACTCTCCAAGCTCAACAACGCGTCTGAATAGCTCTTATCAATGAACATAAGTGGTATAGCATGATAGAAAGTATTAAAAGAGACTGGCTCTCCAACATAAAAGGTGATGTGCTTGCTGGCACCGTCGTAGCGTTGGCTTTAATTCCTGAAGCAATCGCGTTTTCAATTATTGCCGGTGTAGACCCGAAGGTCGGTTTGTACGCCTCTTTCTGTATTGCCGTAGTCATTGCATTTGTTGGTGGCAGGCCTGGCATGATATCCGCCGCTACGGGTGCGATGGCCTTGCTGATGGTGACGCTTGTTAAAGAACATGGCCTTGAATATTTGTTAGCCGCCACCTTATTAACAGGGGTTTTACAGATTGTTGCCGGTTATTTAAAGCTCGGTGACTTGATGCGTTTTGTTTCTCGTTCAGTCGTTACCGGTTTTGTGAATGCCTTAGCAATCCTCATCTTTATGGCTCAGTTACCTGAGTTAACCGATGTGACTTGGCATGTCTATGCTATGACAGCCGCAGGTTTGGGGATCATTTATTTATTTCCACTGCTGCCTGTGATTGGAAAAAGTATACCTTCTCCGCTAGTTTGTATTGTTGTCTTAACCGCACTGGCTATGATCGTTGGCATGGACATTCGTACAGTAGGTGATATGGGAGAGTTACCCGATACCTTGCCTATATTCTTATGGCCAGATGTGCCGTTAAACTTTGAAACACTTGCGATTATTTTCCCTTACTCAGCTGGTTTAGCTGTCGTTGGCTTACTCGAATCGATGATGACAGCCACGATTGTTGACGACTTAACCGATACCTCAAGTGATAAAAATAGAGAGTGTAAAGGTCAAGGTATTGCAAATATCGGTTCTGGCTTGCTGGGTGGTATGGCGGGTTGTGCGATGATCGGGCAATCAATTATTAACGTCAAATCAGGTGGGCGTGGAAGGCTATCGACCTTCGTCGCGGGTATGTTTTTATTGATTATGGTGGTCTTTTTGGGTGACTGGATTAAACAGATCCCAATGGCTGCGCTAGTGGCCGTTATGATTATGGTGTCGATAGGTACTTTTTCTTGGGATTCAATTGTTAATCTTAAAAACTATCCTTTATCTACCAATTTAGTGATGATCTCCACAGTAGCGGTTGTGGTTGTCATTGGTGTGTTTGTAGGTGTGCTCTTAGCTTCACTATTTTTTGCCAATAAAATTGGTCGCTTTATGGTGATCAAAAGCGAAAGTGAAGAAGATGGAGAGCGGCAGTATCGTGTGGTTGGGCAGGTATTTTTTGCTTCATCAGATCAGTTCTCTCAATCATTTGATTTTAAAGAAGCGCTTGATAAGGTAACTATTGATTTATCCCAAGCACATTTCTGGGATATTACCTCAGTTGCAGCATTAGATAAGGTCGTGATTAAATTTAGACGTGATGGTGCAACCGTTAACATCGTCGGTATGAATGAGGCGACACAAACTGTTGTCGATAAGTTTGGTGTGCATGACAAGCCAGAAGAAGTCGAAAAAATAATGGCAGGTCACTAGCTTTTGCTTTCCAAAGGAGAATACAAATGAATATGATTACAGCCTGTATTGATGGTTCAGAAATCTCTGCTTACGTCTGTGATGCCGCAGCCTGGGTGGGCAATGCTTTGGATGCACCGGTTAAATTACTGCATGTGCTTGAGAGAGCGGTGGTACCAATAAACGATAACCTATCGGGTGCTATTGGTCTCGGTAGTCGTGAGCACTTATTAGTTGAAATGACCGCGTTAGATGAGCAGCGTAGTAAGTTAGCTTTAGAACATGGTAAGCATATGCTTGAAGATGCCAAACAGCGTGTGCAGAACTTAGGTGTCGCTGATGTGCAAATCAAGCAGCGACATGGCTATCTTTTAGATGCTTTGGCTGAATCGGAAAAGGATACCCGCGTATTTGTGATGGGCCGTTTAGGTGAAGATCATGACTTAGGCTCAAAAACCATCGGTGCACATTTAGAAAACTCTGTGCGTGCTATTCATACTCCTATATTAGTGACCGTAGGTGAGTTCAAGCAGCCTGTTAGCTATATGATTGCCTATGATGGCAGTGCGACGGTTGATGAAGCGATTAAAAAGTTTTCAGAAAGCCCATTATTAAAAGACTTGCCCGCGCACCTTGTTATGGTTGCCAGCAATACTAAAGAGCATTCAAAACAACTGGATTCGGCGAAAGAGTTATTGTCTAGTTCAGGTAGAAAGGTTACAGCCACTTTATTAGAAGGTTCAGTTCAAGAAGCGTTAAATTTATATCGAGAGAAGAATCAAATAGACTTGATGGTGATGGGCGCTTATGGCCATTCACGTTTAAGAGAGTTCTTCGTCGGAAGTCATACCTCGAAGATGATAGCGAAAAGCCCGATTCCTTTATTGTTGCTGCGCTAACTTACAGACTTATTCCTCCCCTTGAAAATGGGAGGAATAGCCTCTTATTTCCTTACCAAGCACTCTGTTCTGAGTAATCACTACCTTGGTCAATATTGCCTGCTAAGGCGTAGTATCGAGTTAACTTACGTTGAGTCAGTAACATGTACTTTTCCCAAATTCTTTCGTGAATTGTTTCCACAGGCTTCTGGCCTTGAATCACCAATAGCATCGCTTTTTGCTCAGGCGTTTCTGCTTGAATATTACCTTGAGCAAGCTGCTTGATGATATAGCCTGACTCGGTTAAAAGGTCTGCTTCTTTTTTAGTGAAGTGACCAGAGCGTGCAAAACCATGTGGAAAATGGATTGAATCGTAAAAGCTACTTGTCGAAAAAAAAGGATTATCTGACATATCTACATTTCCTTATAATTAGAGATTGCCCTTTAGGCATTGATCAACCAATTGGTCATAATCAAAAGCAGTATTAGGATCATTGTCTAAAAGCTTTTGAATGTTTTCGTCTACTTTTGCGTAGCAATTCTGTTCTTGTCCATAGTCTTCCTGCTCATACTGTGGTTCTTGATAGGAATCCTCATAACTATTACTTTCTTCGTATCCATTGCTATCTTCGTATTGTTCTGGCGGAATTTCTTGCTCCAAGTAACTACTCTGTTCAGAAATACAGTCATCCATAAATGCTTTCGCATCTTCATCACTTATTCCTGAACCGGACATTGACTGGCAGTATTCTTGAATATCTTTGATGCTTTGTGCCGATGCAGTTTGAGCAAAGGATAAGCAAAGTAAAAGGCCTGCTATAAACAATGACGTTGAAAAAGAGCGCATGAACTTACTCCAAAAGATTTACTTGAATTATGGAGTGAGTTCACCCGCCTTAAAAACGAATAATTTTTGTATTGACAATAAAAAATATTTAGAAGGGAATAGTGTCCGCTGTTTTAGGTGCTTAGAGTGCTATATCTGAGGCGTCTGCATCCAAGGTTTGATGCTGTGCCCGAATAAGGTCAATCACTGCCTCTATCTCAGTTAAATAAAGATTGTCTTTGTGGTAACAAGCATAAATTTGTCTTGAGATAATGGGTGCATCACTTACCTGAAATAGACTGCTGTCTAAATCCGATTCAATCATATGGTAGGGGAGATAAGCGCTACCCCCATATTGATGAATAAATTCCAAACCAATTTTTGCTAGAGAGGTTTGTAAGGCTGGTGCGCCGGCATCTGGAAATAACTGAGTGAAGTGAGCTTGAAAATTTTGCCCCCAATCCACCGCAATATAATCCGTTTGTAAAACCTCATTCACTAATAAGTTGGCTCGTGAACTGACTAAAATTAATTCAGCTGGAGATAAGGCTATCGATACAATATCGGTTAGCTTGGCAGGCTCATAGATTAATGCGAGATCAAGTGTACGTTCCATCAGATATCTAATTAAAGTATCTGGTCCGTGAGCCTCGGCTCTTAAAGGTAACGTGGGGAAGCTTTGATGTATCTTATGGAGCACGTCTTGCAATAGTAAATCCCATAAGCCGCTGGTTCCGCCTAAAGATAAGGTGTGTTTGTGGCGCTTTTTGATGCTGACTTCTTGCTTAGCTCTTTCCCAGGCAATAAGAATCGTTTCAGCATGGTTAATTAGCCTTTCACCGGTAACAGTTAATTGCAGGTTATTTCTGAAGCGGGTAAATAAAGGCCCACCAATAATACTTTCAAGCTGTTTTATTCGGGCACTAACGGCTGCTTGCGTTAGGTAAAGGTTTTCTGCTGCCTTGCCAAAGTGTCGGGTATTCTTTACTTCAAGAAATGTTCTAAGTAGTTCAATATCCATATGAGCTCTTTATTGTTTAGGGCGTGTTGAGTACCTGGCTTAAATGGAAAAGCTCTATATGTGCCGTTAAGGTATGTACTCGAATATATGTTAAGGCATTTGAACTATTTAGCCTTTACGTTTATAAACGCAAAGATAGCGAATGCCTGCGTGATGTCAAATCTAAAGCACATGTGCGCCTAATAAAGCGTCATAAATATCGGGTTGAAGCATAATAGATAAGGCGCTTGAAGCAGAAATTTCGGTCGCTTCTGAGAGAATGACTAAGCTTAAGTAGGGGTCTTTACCGGAAGATGGTGTTGGTGGTAAATAGGCGAGTGCATCACAGAGCAATCTTGCCCATTCCGCATAACTTAAAAAAACAGCTGTGGTGGAATGAAAGCCACCCTGTGTTTTTAGTTGGTCTA
>CAXBKC010000175.1:0-7798 GCA_963975615.1 uncultured Oleiphilus sp. | reverse complement strand
TGAATAAACGCAATGTTGCTACTACACCTAACAATTATGCAATTTGGTACGAGTATGTCATAGGTGATAATGAAAAATTAACTTTAGCAATTAAAGAGCTAGATACCCAAAAGACTCTTTTCTCTCCTGAAGTTCTGCAAAAACTTTACAATGATCATATTTCAGATGCTCATGAAGCAGCCGTTAACAAACTGAGTAAAAGTGTTAGAGAAGTCATTCATGATTTTTTAGGCAAAGCATGTAAAGAAGGCCAAGGCTTAAGTAACTATGCAAAGACCTTGGCTTCATTTTCTTATCAGCTTGAAAATGTTAACGATTTAGATGATATCAAAGAAATGATTTCCCACTTACTTGGTGAAACAAAAAAACGAGAAGAAGCAACGCAATGCATGCAAACTTCGCTAGAAGGTATGGCATTGGAAATGAAAAAGCTACGTATTGAAGTGGCCAAAATAAACTCGGAAACAACCACAGACCCACTTACTAAAGTTAATAATAGAAGGGCTTTCGATATCGAAATAGAAGGCTTTATTACCTTTAGTAGGGATGAGCCAAAACCTCTTTGTCTTGTCATGGTCAACCTAGATCACTTCAATAAATTTAATACAAAATTTAGTCATAGCGTAGGCGATAAAGTTCTACGTTTTGTTGCTTCTTTAATCAAAAATAATATCAAAGGCATTGACTCTGTTGCTCGATACAATGGAGACCAATTTGCAATTTTACTACCCGAAACAAATTTTGAAGGCGCCTTAAAACTTGCCGAAATTATTCGAGAGAAACTAGCAAAACAAACATTATCTGATAGTGCAGAGAAAAAAGAACTTGGCACCATAACCGCATCGTTTGGTGTCAGTACATATCAATATGGCGAAAGCTCAGAACAGCTGATTGCCAGCGCAGTAAGTGCATTAAGAGATGCAAAAAACACAGGAAGAAATAAAGTTATTGGTAATAATTTAAATAGCTCTCAAAAGACTGATATCCATCGAACAATCTTATAAGGCAGCGTTTTAGTCTACTCAGTCTCATACTGAGCACACTATAAATTCATTACTGTGTTTGTCATTCATTCTAATTAGTAATTAAAGTCCCTACACCTTCATCCGTAAATATTTCCAATAAGGTCGAATGACTGACCCGTCCATCTATAATGTGTGCACTTTTCACGCCGTTATTAACAGCGTCTAGAGCACAAGCAATTTTGGGTAGCATACCGCCATAAATAGTCCCATCTTCTATCAGTTTATTAACTTGATCAGTGCTTAGCCCAGTAAGCACCTTGCCACTTTTATCTTGCAAGCCAGCAATATTTGTCAGAAGAATCAATTTCTCAGCCTTAAGCTCTTCCGCTACTTTTCCAGCAACTAGATCAGCATTGATATTATATGATCGGCCATCCTTACCTACACCAATTGGAGCGATAACGGGAATGATTCCACCCTGAGTCAGCATATGAATAACGCTTGCATTTATTTTTTCAACTTGGCCTACGTGACCTATATCGATAATTTCACTACCCTGGAGTTCAGGAGAAGGCCTATCAACAAATAACTGTTTTGCAGTAATCAAATTAGCATCCTTGCCAGTCAAGCCTATCGCTTTACCACCATTTCGGTTGATAAGCGCGACTATTTCTTTGTTGACCTTGCCACCCAACACCATTTCAACAACGTCCATTGTTTGGCTGTCGGTTACTCGCATCCCATTTACAAAATGACTTTCAATATTTAGACGAGATAAAAGCTCTCCAATTTGAGGGCCACCCCCATGAACGATAATCGGATTAATTCCGACCAACTTCATCAGAACAACATCCCTTGCAAAGCTATTTTTGAGCTCTTCATTTTCCATAGCATTACCGCCATACTTAATCACCAAAGTTGCCCCTGAAAATCGCTGTATGTAAGGCAAAGCCTTATTCAATACTGATGCTACCTGTTCTGCAGACTCTCTATCTAAACTCATATATTTCGCTTAAAACCTTATAATAAAAACTAACAAAAATTCATTTAAAATACTTAAAAATCACAATCTAAGCTGGAATCTATATCCTTCAAATGCATCACGAATTTTGCTTTTATCTCTGCCAGTGAGGCTTCGTCATCTGCTTCAAATCGAAGCACTAGTACTGGCATTGTATTTGATGCCCGGCATAAGCCCCATCCATTAGGATAATCTACTCTTAGGCCGTCAATAGTGGATGCATTTCCGCCTACAAACTGATCTTTACGTGCACATAGTTTTTCAATAATTGAAAACTTAGTTTCATCAGTAACCGTGACATTAATTTCTGGCGTGCTTACGTCTTCAGGAAACTCAGCAAAGACCTCATCAGAGGTTTTATCTTCAACACCTAAAATTTCCAGTAAACGAGCAGCACTATATAATCCGTCGTCAAAACCAAACCATCTTTCTTTAAAAAAGACATGACCACTCATTTCACCCGCAAGCAAAGCGCCTGTCTCCTTCATTTTAGCCTTGATCAATGAATGGCCTGTTTTCCACATAACAGGACGACCACCATAACTACTAATTAGACCATTTAAACGGCGTGAACATTTCACATCATAAATAATGTCAGCACCTGGATTCCGAGATACGACATCCTTAGCAAATAGCATTAGTAACCTATCCGGCCAGATGATTTTACCCGTATTTGTGACCACTCCAATTCGATCGCCATCACCGTCAAAAGCCAAACCGATATCAGCATTATGCTCTTTAACTGCTGCAATAAGATCCACAAGATTTTCAGGTTTACCCGGGTCTGGATGGTGATTAGGAAAGGTGCCATCGATGTCACAATATAATGGAATTACTTCACAACCCAACTCTTCAATTAAGTCTGGAGCCAACCCACCTGCGACACCATTTCCAGCATCTATAACCACCTTTAAAGGTGCTGCGACGGCAATATCATTTAGAATTATATCTAAGTACTCTCTATCAATTTTTTGATCAGAACGCTCGCCCTGACCAACAGTGAAGTCTTGCATTAAAATCCGATTATATAGCTTTTGAATAGCCTCACCCGAAAGTGTCGCGCCTCCAAGCATCATCTTAAAGCCATTATAGTTTGATGGGTTATGACTTCCAGTAACCATCACCCCACTTCCTGTTTCAAAGTGATGTGTCGCAAAATAAAGAACTGGTGTTGGTACCTGCCCTATAAGAATGGCATTCATACCGGTACTAATTACGCCCTTAATAAGAGCTTCTGCATAGTCACTGCTCGATAAGCGACCATCGTACCCAATACACAGCGTAGTCTGGCCTTGAACTAATGCTTCTGAAGCAATCGCCTTACCCAATAGCTCAACTATTTCCGGGCTGAGTGTTTCATCAACAACACCTCGAATATCATAAGCCCGAAAAATACCCTCTGAGACATCTACATTAAGCAGCTCTGTTTCTTCGACTATTGCTTCCAAGCTAGAAGATGTGTCATCTAATTTAGATGAACTATCATTACCTGACTCTGGCGCATCTAGTACATCAAGATCAAATAAATCATCATCAAATAGCGGTTCATCTTCTAAACTTTCTATAGGCATCGAATTTTTTGAATCAGTTTTCTTATCTTGTTTTTTATGTTTTACGATCACTTGTCTCGCATGAGTAACAATGGCATTAGCCATGGAAAATACTTCAGCAAAATAAAAGCTATTTAAGAACTGACTTTCGCTTTCGATTGATTTAGTAACCATCTGTGACGCGCGCTGTAAATCGCGCTTAATCGCATTTATATTTATTCGGAATATCACCATTAACAGAACAATAAAAACAATCAAAACGACCAGAAGCACTAACCAAAATATGGTTCTATCTCCTGCCTGGAAGGCACCGTCGTCTGCAGAAAAACTTATACTCCAATCTGGCGCAGACGTAGCTAGCGCCATGCTATGTTCACCCAAGTCATTACCTAACTGAAGAACAGGCTTGCTCATCCCACTTACCTTAAGGGCAACGTTCCCATTATAAGTTTGTTGGTTTTTCTTTAGAATGCCATTCAAAACGCTTAAATCAAATACAGCCAGGATTACATTCTTTGTATTAATATCAGCATCTCTACCTGCTTTAATTTGCGATGCAATCTGAAAATGCCACTTATTCTCTTGTAAAAAGGCTTCAATAGACGTTTTATCGCCGTTAGTGACCCGCCTTAGCAGATCTATACTTGCAAAGCTCAGCGCCTCTTTAACTACAGCATCGTTGAGCTTTTCAGCAGACAAAACATGAAGATCACGGAGTCCAGCTTTCGTTTTCTTAAGTACTTGAGTTATTGCCTGTTCCTCAGAAATTTCTGTACTTGATAAAGCATTTAGCCATTGAACTTGATCATTAAAGTATCGACTAACTTCGATTTCGAGTGCTTGCGCTTGAATGGCGGCGACTTGGGCTTGGTACTGAGCATCCAAGGGTTTCAGGAAAAATGACTCTAGCAAGAAATAACAAAGGCCAAAACAAACTACAGCAGCTGCTAGCGGCTGAAGAATCCATGAGTCTAATGAATGCTTCTTAGCGCCTTGTGATTTTACTTTTTTATCTGGACCATCAATTTGACTAGCAAGCACTTTCTTGTTTTTGAACAATTTCATTCGTTCATTCCCTGTCATTTCCCTAGATATATTATTTTTCGAGTTTCAAGATCTACCTGTTGAGCCAAAGCCACCTTCACCTCGGTTACTCTCCTTAAACTCAGACACAATATCAAAACCAACCTGCACAACTGGCACAATAACCATTTGAGCGATTCTTTCACCTATCTCAATAGTAAAATCTTTATCGCTTCTATTCCAACAAGAAACCATTAATTGCCCCTGATAATCTGAATCAATTAAGCCCACCAAGTTACCAAGTACTATACCGTGTTTATGCCCTAGACCTGATCTAGGTAGTAGCATCGCGGCCCACTCAGGATTACCGATATAGACAGATAAACCTGTCGGGATAAGTATAGTCTCTCCTGGCTTTAATATGATGTTTTCATCAAGACATGCCCTTAAATCCAAGCCTGCTGAGCCTTCGGTCGCATATTCAGGCATTGGAATGTTTTGCCCTAAGCGTGAATCCAAGATTTTTACCTGTACTGTTTTAGTTGTCATAGTATTTCGTCTTAATTAGTTTTAGTGTTTATAGCTTTAAATAACGCTTTGCAATATAGCTTACTATCATTTCTGCCAGCATATCTTTTTTAGCTCGCTCTAAGGCTATTTCCTCATCTTCACAAATCATTATCACTTGATTGAGGTCGCTATTAAATCCTTGATCAGCAATAGAAATGTCATTTGCCACTATCATATCCAAATTTTTGCGCTTTAGTTTATCCTTAGCATATCCTCTGAGGTTTTGCGTTTCTGCAGCAAAGCCAACCGTAAATGGCCTATCTTTTCGCTTGGCAACAGAGGCCACGATATCTGGATTCTCTTCTAGTCGAATAACTAACTCAGTTGAACCTTGCTTATCTTTTTTAATTTTTTGTTCGGAAACATTGATAGGGCGATAATCAGCAACAGCAGCGCAGCCGATAAATATATCGCATGATTTATCAATTGCTTCATGTACTCTTGCATTCATATCAATAGCAGACTGGACATCAATAAATTCAACATTTTGAACTTTAGGTAAACTACAAGGACCTGAGATAACTGTTACTTTTGCACCAAGCTCATAACAAGCTGAAGCCAAGGCATAAGCCATTTTTCCTGAGCTATGATTTGATATATATCTAACTGGATCAATTGCTTCTCTTGTTGGACCTGCGGTGATGACGACAGCTTTCCCTGTTAGGAGTTTTTGTGTCTCGCCAACTTGTTCAACACAGTCACTTTCTGAGCTAATAATGTCATTCAAATATTTAATTATTGCCTCTGGCTCAAGCAACCGACCAGGACCAAGATCGCCACAGGCCTGAACCCCATTATCAGGACCAACGATATGCAATCTATCTTTTAGGGTGTTTTGCAAAAAAGTTAAATTATGCTGTGTAAGAGGGTGCAACCACATAGCTTGATTCATTGCAGGCGCAATCACAACACGCGCATTAGAAGCGAGTAGTAGTGTTGTGAGTAAGTCGTCTGCCAAGCCACAGGCATACTTTGCGATGAAATTTGCTGTTGCCGGCGCAATCACTATCAAATCTGGCCACTTGGCTAATTCTATATGCCCCATCCCCGCTTCAGCGTCGGTATTTAATAAACTCGTATGCACCTCATTGCCAGAAAGTGCCTGCATTGTTAAAGGTGTAATAAATTCGCAAGCGCCTTGAGTCATAACTACACGAATTTCTGCACCGCACTTACTTAATTGACGACAAAGTTCAGCAGCTTTATAAGCCGCTATCCCCCCAGTTACGCCTAAGAGGATTTTTTTTCTATCAAAGCATTCGTTCATAATAACTGGAGACCTAGGAAGCCGCTAAAAATAAAAAACAATACCATTCATTGCTTTATTTTTCACCTGAAAATGGCATGAATAAACTTTAAGTATCCGTAAATTCTTCAATATTCATAGATAAACAATTTCACAGATTGGAGTAATAAAAAACAAAAAAAAGCCCTAGTATTTAATACTAGGGCTTTTGAATACTTCCTATTTATAAGAGATCTTATAAAGGAGAAACGTTCTCAGCTTGTGGGCCTTTGTTGCCCTGACCAACTGTAAATTCTACAGCTTGACCTTCTGCAAGAGTCTTAAAACCATCTGACTGGATAGCGCTAAAATGTACGAATACATCTGGGCCATTTTCTTGCTCAATAAAACCAAAACCTTTAGATTCATTGAAAAACTTAACTTTACCTGTAACTCTATCTGACATAATCATATCCTGACTAAATAAACTGAACTATAAAAACGCCGAAAATCTGGGTATAACTTATGCTTACAGAAAGAGCTCTATTACTAGGTATTCGAAATGCAGAACATAAAAAAATAGCCGGGCTTTCAAGGCTGCGCAGAGTATACTCGCATAAAACAAGAATTAAAACACTTTAGAAAAAATAGTTTAAATTTTAATCAAAACCAACGAACTCAACCCATTATAATTATGAATAAATTAAAGAGACACGAGATTTTTACACGATTTAGAAACAACAACCCGAAGCCTGAAACAGAACTAAACTTCTCTTCTGCTTTCGAACTCTTAATAGCCGTCCTTCTTTCAGCACAATCAACTGACAAAGGAGTCAATAAAGCAACCAACAAACTCTTTGCGATCGCAAATACCCCCCAAGCTATTTATGACCTGGGCCTTGACGCACTTAAAGACTATATTAGAACCATCGGACTATTTAACACCAAAGCCGAAAACATCATCAAAACATGCAAGCTATTAATCGATAAACATAATAGCCAAGTGCCCTCAAACCGAGAGGCATTAGAAGAACTTCCGGGCGTTGGTAGAAAAACAGCAAATGTTGTTTTGAATACCGCATTCAACCAAGCAACTATGGCTGTAGACACCCATATTTTCAGAGTAGCCAATCGGACAAAAATTGCACCAGGCAAGAATGTCTTGGAAGTAGAAAGAAATTTATTGAAGTTTATACCTAAGGAATTTTTGCTAGACGCCCACCACTGGTTAATTTTGCACGGCCGTTATGTTTGTGTAGCTAGAAAGCCGAAATGCGGCTCTTGCCCTATCGAAGACCTATGCGAGTACCGCTTTAAAGAAGGTGAGAAACGCTAAGTAATTACAATAAAAAAGGCTGCCAAGGCAGCCTTTTTTATATTCAACCAGAGCTAGAATGCATCTGTAAATAAGGTTTCGCCATTCAAGCCCTGCTTTTCTAAGATA
>CAXBKC010000174.1:0-7801 GCA_963975615.1 uncultured Oleiphilus sp. | reverse complement strand
TTGCAGTCTTAGCTCGATGACACATAGCTCTTTCGCTAACTGATCACGTTGAAATTGAAGTGTCGCCATTACCCTGCTCCATGAAACTTTATACTTTGAGTATATTATTCAGTGGCGCGTAGAATGGGGCCCAGTTAACAATAAAAAGTAAGCAAGTGAAATATTTTGCATCATTGAGTAAGCTTAGAAACCGTGTGTGACATTCCACTGCTTTGCCAATTTTTACCCGCACTTCTTTAAAGCCTCTGCTATGCTTATTGTGCAAACTTTATAGGAGATCTATATGTCAAAACCTTCAATAGCACACGTATTAAACGAGTTCATGGACTTTGGGGAATTGCTAGATGATGCATACTGGGAAGCAGCAACCATGGAGCATAAAGACTTTATCTACAATATCATCAGCTTATTTTCACAAGAAATTGCCGAACTAAATAAGCTCAGCGTACAAGACCATCATTACCCTTATGAATTTATTACAGAAGGCATACGCAGAGCCGTCTCGCAAGTGACTCAACTCGAAGATGATATTAACCTCATCGTTAAACGCACCAAGACTCTCACTGACATGAAGGAAGTCCTCTCCAACGTTCTTGCAATCCTTGAAGGTCAAGCAGATTATTAGAGATCAAGTCACGCGATCTAAAGTGAATAAATATTATAACAAAGGATCTAGATTGAAAGCCTCAAACGCTTCTCCCAAACAAATAAAACACATTACTATCATTTGTAATCCTTTTGCTGGAAGAGGCCAAGCCACAAAGATGGCAAAGCAAGCCGAGCACTTTGCGCTAAAAAAAGGCTGGGGAATTATTGCGAACATTGAAAGCAACTATGCCGGCCATATCGAGAATGAGCTGGCTGGTAAGTTTGCCCCTGAAAGCGACTTAATTATTTTAATTGGTGGTGACGGGACTCTTAGGGAGCTTATCGCAGGCTTACGAAAACATAATTTGCGTACAGAAATAGCATTTATTCCGATGGGAAACGCCAATGTAGTTGCTAGAGAATTAAATATCCCTTTACAGCCAGAGCTTGCTCTTAAGATGCTCGATTCCAGCAAAAGCATCGCTGTTGACCTTGGTGTTTTGAATATGCATTCCCAACAAGACGCCGCTAACAACGAACATGAAACGATGATTTTTCTGGCTATGCTGGAAATTGGTTTTGGCGCGAAGATCGTGCACATGGTAAATCAATTACGGTCAGGAAAGCTTCAGCGCCTATATCGGTTATGGGGCGATCTGGTCTATGCATTAGCAGGCATACTTGCCCTTTGCCAAACAAAGCCTAAAGCCGCCAGCATCAAGTTTAATTCCAAACTACACAAGAGTAGTAATTTGGTAGTTTCTAACATGAAAACCTATGCCAAAGGCTGGTCTTTAACGCCAGAGGCGAACTGCCAAGATGGTTTATTTGATATTGCTCTAAGCAGGAGAAACTCAAGACTGGCAACGATTGCTACATTTTTTCTAGCCGCACAAAAGAGAAAAAGCCCTGCTGGCAGAGTGAGCTATGCACGCCTGCAAGATGCCGAACTTAAAGGGCCAGACAATATATTTATGCAAGTCGATGGTGACCCAATCTATTTCTCCGGCCATGCCAAAATAAGCATTGAACCAAAGGCTTTTGTTATTCACACCCCAAGCAATGCAACAAACCAAGCTAACTAAGCCATATTTACTAGACAGTTTGCATTAAGCTCAATGCTTAATAGCCTTAGGTAAAATTAGCTGAACAACCTGTACATCACTCTCTTCTTCGCCTTCTAAGGCATGATTCACTCTGGTATCCAATTCATTTGGTTCAACTTGCACTAACTGCTTCTCAATAAAACCGCATGCTACACACTCTTTAAATGTACCCTCATCATTAGAGTAACTCACCAAGCGATCCATCTCAGCACATTTCGGACAAACTGCTCCGGCAATAAAACGCTTTGGCGTACTCATACCTTCATACCTGCCTGCCTCAGCAAGGGCTCAACACTAGGTTTACGTCCTCGGAAATTTACAAACATATCAACAGCTTCTATGGAGCCACCCATCTGAAGTATATGTTCTTTATAATCCAAACCTGTTTGTGGATTAAAGATGCCTTCTTCTTCAAAGCGAGAAAATGCATCTGCGGCTAACACTTCAGCCCATTTATAACTGTAATACCCTGCAGCATAGCCACCAGCAAAAATATGGCTAAAAGCATGGCTAAAACGGGTATATTCTGGTGGTTTAATAACAGCAACTTTGTTTCTGACATAATCCATCAAGGCAAGCACATCATTATTTTCTTTTTCAGAAAAGTCTCGATGCAGCAAGAAATCAAAGAGCGAAAACTCAATCTGGCGCATCATCATCATGCCACTTTGAAAGTATTTTGCTGCCAACATTTTATCTAGCATCACTTTAGGCAATGGCTCGCCCGTTTCGAAATGCTTACTCATCATCGCCAAAGACTCTTCTTGCCAGCACCAGTTTTCTAAAAACTGGCTAGGTAATTCAACAACATCCCAAGGCACCCCAGAAATACCTGAAACACCAGCAACCTCAATATTAGTTAACATGTGATGCAGCCCATGACCAAACTCGTGAAACAAGGTGGTCACTTCATTATGTGTTAATAGACTCGGCTTACCATCAACGGGGGGGGTAAAGTTGCACACTAGAAAAGCAACGGGCACCTGAATAGAACCATCAGATAAACGTCGCCGAGAACGACACTCGGCCATCCAGGCACCTCCACGCTTATTCTTTCTGGCATAAAGATCTAAATAAAAACCTGCGATCTCTTTGCCTTCAGAAAAAATACTGTAGTAACAAGCATCAGGATGAAAACTGCTTACTTCTGGCTTAGCAAACACTTCAACATTAAACAAACGCTTAACTATTTCAAATAAGCCATTCAAAACAGTGGGTGCTGGAAAATAAGGGCGCAAAGCCTCTTGAGAAATATCGAAACGATTTTGCTTCAGCTTTTCTGCATAAAAGGCACTATCCCAGACATTGAAAATATCCGAGCCTGATTCTTCTTTTGCAAACGCCTTTAAGTCTTCAAGCTCCTGCTTGGCAAAGGTTCCGCCTTTATCCGCCAACTGCTCAAGGAAAGTCACTACTTCATCGACAGACTCTGCCATTTTAGTCGCTAGTGACTGGTGAGCATAATTGTCGAAAGATAGCAGTTTAGCGAGCGCTTGGCGCGCCACCAGTATTTCTTGAATAGTTTCCGAATTATCCCACTTCCCAGCATGCGGCCCTTGCTCTGAAGCTCTTGTCATAAAGGCTTCATACATTTTTTCTCGAATCGATGCATCTTCGCAATAAGTCATAACCGGTAAATAACAAGGTGCATCCAAGCTCAGTAAATAACCACCCTTATGGTCATTTTCTTTGGCTAAGCTCGCCAATAACTGCAAAGTACTGTCTGGTAAGCCTGGAAGCTGTTCTTTACTTTCTATATGGAGTGTCCACGCTTGTGTTGCATCCAATACGTTTTCTGAAAAAATATTTGATAAGCTAGATAATTTTTTCTTAAGCTCTGAATACCGTTGTTTTTTGGCCTCAGGCAAAGCGACTCCCGACAATTTAAAGCTGCGTAATATATGCTTTATAGATTGTTGCTGGGCTTGCGATAAAGATGCAAAATCAGACCGGTCGGCCAAACGCTGATAAGCCTCATAAAGCGCCACGTTTTGGCCCATTTCTGTATTATAATCAGTTAACAAACCAATCAGTCGCTTATAGATTTCACGTAACTCATCAGAATTAAGTACAGAGTTATAATGTGAAATAACTGACCAAACCTTGTTAAGTTGATCATCCGTTTCTTCCAGGGGATAAGCGAGAGACTCCCAAGTATCAACACCTTGGCTGGTCAACTTAGTTACTAACTGTCGACTCTCTTCTAATACTTGCTCAAGAGCAGGCTCAAAATCAGCAATGGAAATAGAGTCAAAGTCTGGTCGTGGTGCATCAGCTAACAAAGGATTCATATAAGGCAACAATCTCTCTTTAATTGATTTCATTTAATTGGGCTAAAGCGAACACTTATCTTAGACGCTTCTCATTCTCAAAACTAGCCAAAAAGCCCAAAAATTACTGTTTCATATTAGCGATCAGCTGGCTTATGTTCTGGGCACTGGTGATCATTTTTAAATTTCGTTATGCTCTGCGCTTATCTGTACTCTATACATTAAATTCAGACTACATAAATCTATTAATTTCACTTAGAAAAGATGCCTCCTGCTATGAATAATTCTGTCCGATCTTACCTTGAACACACCCCCAAGCTTGGCGATAAAGTCTTTGTTGACCCTACCTCTATCGTTATTGGTGATGTCAGCATTGGTAGCAATAGTTCTATTTGGCCTTTAGTCGTCATTAGAGGCGACATGCATAGCATCACAATTGGTGAACGTACCAGCATCCAAGATGGCTCTGTACTTCATATAACCCATGCGGGCCCATTCAACCCTGATGGTTTTCCATTGAATATCGGCTCAGATGTCACTGTTGGTCATAAAGCCTTACTGCATGGCTGCACTGTTAAAGATCGTGTATTGATTGGCATGGGTGCCATTGTCATGGATGGTGCGATTATCGAAGAAAACGTTATTCTGGCCGCGGGAAGCATCGTGCCACCGGGCAAGGTTCTCGCATCAGGTTTTTTATATAAAGGCAGCCCCGCCAAACAAGTTAGACCTCTTTCCGATAAAGAAACATCGTTCTTTTCATATACCGCTAATAATTATGTTGCACTGAAAGACAAGCATATTGCAGACCTCCAAAAACAAGGATTAATTGCCTAATGGCTATTCAGTGGTTCCCCGGGCATATGCATAAAGCCCAAAAAGAAATCAAAAAAGTTATGACGGAAATAGATGTCGTCATCGAAGTCCTTGATGCTCGGATTCCGTTTAGCAGCTCCAACCCAATGATTCAAAAATTAAAAGGCGACAAACCCTGCATTAAAATCTTGAACAAAGCCGATTTAGCCGACCCAGAAATAGTTAAGGACTGGCAAGTTCATTTTGAAAAAGATGCGACGGTCAAGACTCTTGCGATCTCGGCTAATTCATTAAACAATAAAAATGCCATCGCCAACCTATGTCGAAAGCTTGCACCCCATCGTGCAAATTCAGACAAACCAATAAACGCCATGATTATGGGGATTCCCAATGTCGGTAAATCAACTCTAATCAATGCGCTAGCTGGAAGAAATATAGCGAAGGTTGGCAATGAGCCCGCTGTCACCAAAAGACAGCAAAAGATAAATTTAGATAATGGCATTGTTCTATCAGACACACCCGGCGTACTCTGGCCAAAACTTGACCCAGAAAGCTGCGGCTACCGTTTGGCGGCAACAGGCGCAATTAAAGATACCGCGATGGAATACGAGTCTGTTGCCTGCTTCACCTTAGACTTTCTGTCCCTAACCTATCCAGAAGCTCTCTGCACTCGCTTCAAATTAGGAGACGTCGAAAAGCTCAAGGAATTCACTAGCAGTCTCGAGTTATTATCTTTTATTGGAAGTAAACGAGGCTGTTTACGCGCTGGCGGTATAATTGATATTCACCAAGCAGCGACGATTGTGTTACATGAATTACGAGCCGGAAAGATTGGTCAGCTATGTTTAGAAACGCCAGAGATGATGCAAGCAGAAATGGCAGAGTTTTTAGCCAAGTTAGAAGCGAAGCGTTTAGCTGAAAGTGAAGCAAAAGAGAAAAAGAACAGCCGATGAAAACCTTTTTAAGACGCTTGGAAATCCTCAACTTCTTTCAAAGCCAACACATAGCTGTTAGTACAGACGCTATCGTGAACCATTTAGAAAACTCAGGTCACTTAGACTCAAATCAAATTCAAACACGGAGTTTGTTCCGGCTTATCCAGCGCGATCTTAACTTTTTACTTGGTGATAAGTCAGACGACTTTGAAGCCATTGAAAACAACAAAGAGCAACTTACCTACGATAGCTTTGATGAGTTCGATAACGACTTTGGCTTAGGTGTCGAAAAAGGGACTGGTAAATCATTACTTTGGAAGCTTTCACCCTATCAGAAGCTAAATTACGACTTCGAGCGCATGCCAGCATTTATGGCTCTGGCACTTAGTCTTAGCGAAAAGCACTTGAAGCAAGTTTTACCATCAGAAACCCGAATCGAGTTAAAAAAACTTTTTGAAAATGCACAAGATAAGTTAATTAAAAGTGAACAGAAACTTTCTTCTAGGCACTATCAACGACTTAGCCAATCGGTAGAGTTTTTTCAGAGAGGACAACGCTTACAAGCTGCGTCATTCAACCCAAATATTTTAGATACAATTTATCGTGCCATTCTATTAGGCAAACGAGTGACTATTAGCTATCTGCGAGGCCAAACCGCTAAAGAGTATGAACTGCATCCCTACGGTGTGGTGATTATGCTACCGAAGCTCTACTTAGTCGCAAAAAAACATGAAGCATCGCCGGAGCATCAATCTTTTAGAAGCTTTCTTGTTCATAAAATACAAGATATTGCGATTGAGCAGAACGCTAATCATGTTCCAGATAACTTTGATCTACGCCAATACTTAGATGCTGGTCACATGGATGTTTTCTTGTCTTATGACGATCAAGGACACCATACCTTGCTACTTGAAGTTAGCGCATCAAAAAATAGTAACTTAATAGAAGACTTAAAAGAAAACCCTCTCAGTCCCGACCAAGAACTGACCCAAATAAATACCGAGACCTGGCACCTAAGCGCCACCGTTAAACGTACTATTCAGCTAAAAAATTGGCTTATGGCACTGGGCAACCAGGCCAAAGTTTTATCTCCCAAGCTCATACAAGATGATCTTTTACAAGCGATTGATGCTATCCGTGCTCGCTATTAAAGACAACATGTTAGCTGACTAGCAAGTGATTAAAAGGCATTAATCCACAATTGCTTCTTTAGTAAAAGCCTGCACAATATTGTCATAAGTCCCATCTTTTTGTATTTCCTGAAGTGCTGAGTTAAATTTATTTAGGAAGCTCTGCATCTTAAGTATTTTAGGGATCATCAAATATCCATTATTAATGGAGAAAGCATTCGGTAATGAAACAACTTGATCTTCAATTCCCATCAGTTGGATATATGATTCTCCAGATTGCTTACCTAGGATTAAACAGTCGATTCTACCAAGAGCGAGCATTTTGAAGTTTTCATTTGGATCATTACGTATACTTGCAGTAAATATATTTTTCGCTCTAGCTGCATCAAATTTTTGTCCATAAGACCAGCCTCGATTAACACCGACAACTTTCCCTTTAAGATCTTCGATTACATTAAACTCAAAATGATTATTTTTATTGACAAATATAACCAACTTTTCCTGAAATAGCGGACTGGAATAATCATATATTTTAACACGGTCATCATTTTTATAAGCACCGCCTACGGCTCCTTTGCCAGCAGCACTATATAATAAAGCCCTTTTCCAAGGATAAGCTTTGATTTCTACTTTCTGTTCTGTATGTTTTATAATCGCTTCTAATAGTCTTGGGTATATGCCATCTGCTGCCGTACCTTCAAGCTTATACATATATGGTGGATAACTGCTGTCTACAAAAATAGTTAGCACGTCATTATCTTGACCGTAAGCATTGGAAAATAATCCAGATAACAATAAGACGATAAAAACGCTTAGTTTAAAATGTATACATTCCACAACTTCACCACTTCTAGTATTTGGTACCTGCTATTGATTTAATAAGTACACATAGGAAATAACCTGCATACTTAGTTAATAATAGATCATTTTTAAATATAAGATTGTCTTTTTACAAT
>CAXBKC010000173.1:0-7859 GCA_963975615.1 uncultured Oleiphilus sp. | reverse complement strand
CGACAGCCAATCCCGTTCCTGTTAGCTTGTCAATGATTCCAGACTCGGACGACGACAAAAACATGTCTATCTTGCTGCGCGAGAATACGCAATCAAGAAACCATCGTTCAGTTCGGGACGTTTTTACTTTAACGGTTAATTACCCTGACGGCGAAAGAGTTACCGCGATAAATGGAAAAATGCTTTCTGGCACGCCATCAGCTGGGGTTACATCGGCCAAGCGTAAAAAGTCAAAATCTTACGGATTTAGCTTTGAGGAAAAAGTATGATTCTGCCAAAAGAAATTGAGCTAGTAAGCATTGAAGGCGAAGCAAAAGCTTACCGCATATCGAAAATACCGGCCATTCCTGCGCGTGCAATTATTGCAAAGTATGTGCTTGGCGGTATTCCGAAGGTTGGTGATTACGATGCCAACCATGCGCAAATGCTTAAAATGATGTGTTATGTTGAAGCGAAGAAGGTTGACGGCTGGATCAAGCTAGAAACCGAGGGGCTGATCAATAATCACGTCCCTGATTTTGAAACTTTGATGAGGCTTGAGTTTCAAATGCTCACGTATAACACGTCTTTTTTTCAGAAAGGCAAGATCTTAAGTTTCTCGAAAATGTTGGAGAAGAAAGTGGGGGAGTTGGGTTCGTCAATGTTGACGGATTCATTGGAGAAATTATTGCAAGCGAACGAGCTAGCCTCCAAGAACTCAGAACCATCTATTCCCTAGAGGACGCATTTATTCTTTGGGAGACGTATGTGACCCCAAAGTATAACGAGTATCTTGCCGTTAAACGAGCACAGAAAAAATGAGTGTACTTGAAACGTTTTTTATTCTATTTGAAGCCGATTCAAGCGGTGCAGATAAGGATGTGAAAGCTCTCGACAAAAACCTAGATGGTCTCGAAAAGAGTGCGACAGACACAACCGACTCGATTGAATCTATGTCGGGCGAGTTTGTTGCAGCCGGTAAAAGCGCCCTCGGTGCGGTGGCCGGTGTCGCTGCTCTTGTTGGCATGGTCGCAACTCTTCGCATGAAAGCTCAGCAACTTGATGAGCTGGGCAAGTTCTCCGAGCTTGTAGGCGAGAGTGTCGGCGACATTGACGCATGGTCTCAGGCGGTTGTGCGTGCCGGTGGAAGCTCTGACGGGTTTCAGCAATCAATAAAATCATTAAACGAAAAGCTATACGATACTGCTGTAAAAGGAACGAGTGAAATATTACCGTTTTTTAATCAGCTGGGTATATCGATAACTGATGCAAATGGCCGTGCAAAGAAAACCCTTGATATATTGCCAGAGCTTGCTGCAGCTTTTGAGGGGTTAACCAAACGCGAGTCGGCCGGTCTCGGTCAAAAGCTTGGCTTAGATGAGGGCACGGTTAGGCTTCTTCAGTCGGGTAGCGTAGAGCTAGCAAGTCAGCTTAAATTGATGCGCATGTATGGCGTAGCCAGCGAAGAAGCCACCAAGCTATCAGCAGACTTTAACGACAGGCTCGCCAATATAAGCCAAGTGTTTAGCTACATGAATCAACAAATGCTTGTCAGCGTGTTGCCTGCTGTAAATTCTTTGCTTGATGGCTTTACAGAGTTTTCGATGTGGCTTTCTGACAACCAAGCTCTTGTTGAGGGGTTTTTTATTGGCGTTGGCCTTGCGGCTTTAAAGTTTGCTGTTCCCGCAATGATATCGCTCGCAACAACTGTGTGGCTGGCCTTGGCTCCGTTCTTACTTATAGGCGCTGCGGTGCTGGCGGTAGGTGCTGCTTTTGCTGTCATATACGATGATGTGCAGGCGTTTATGAACGGTCAAGACTCCTTTCTCGGCGAAATGGTTGAGAAATACCCTATTGTCGGCAAAATAATCGAAGGTATTGCTTTTGTCGTAAAACTTCTTATCTCGGAAATAAAAGGCGCATTAAATATACTTAATGAGCTGGGCATGTTTTTGATCGATGTTTTTACCGACCCAATGAAAGCGCTTGAAAAGCTAAAAGATTTGGCGGCGGAAGTATGGGGCTCCATTAAGGGTTTTTTCGGGTTTAGTGATACTATTGTGAAAGCAGAAATGTCAATAAAGAAAGCGGAGTCAAACCCAATGGCTGGAATGAATAGCCAGAGCATACAAAACAGCCGGAGAAGCACCAAGGTTAGCACTGGCGACATTATCATCCAGACTCAAGCAACCGATGCGGCGGGTATATCGGCGGAGGTTGGCGGCTCGCTTAGGGATCAGATAGCGCAGGCTGTAGACTCGTTTGACGACGGGGTGTTAGCGTGACAGTAGCAATATTAGATGAGTCTTTTGAGGCTGTTTTTGTCGGCGCTAGCATAGTCGATGTGTCCATTTCGGATGCGTCAATGCAGCAGTCCCAGCCTGTAGAGAAGGGTGACGAGAAAACAGATTACGTGGTTTTCAATCCGATTGAAATTGATATGAAATTATCAGTTGTTGATGACGAGTATGCACAGACTTATCGAGAAATTGAAGCGGCTTACAGATCGCAAACGGTTTTATTCGTTCAGACCCGGGTAAAGGTTTACGGCGATATGTATATTGCAAGCATTCCACATGAAGAAACGTCCAAAAATTCGGGCGGTTTTACTATGGCAATATCATTTAAGGAGGCTATGAGGCCGGTTGTCAGCGTTAAATATGCGCCTGCCTCAAGATCAGATTCAAGTACTGCAAGAAGGGGCGGACAAAAAGGCACCGAGCCAAATCCCTCGCAAGACAAAAAGAGTTCACTTCTTTATAGGGTTTTTAAGTGAAAAGATTAATAATGACCGACCTGCCAAATCAATCGATTGATTATCCTGCGGACGGAGTTCGCTATAAGTTAAGGATATATGAAAGCGATCTTGGTTTTCTTTATGATATCTATATTGACGACGCAGCAATAATTTCAGGTAGCCGCCTTGTTATTCAGTTTCCGCTTATACCTTCGAGGTACTTAGAGGTGGGGAACTTTATTATATTGAATGATTTTGATTCGCTGGTTAACGCTGAATTAATGTATTTTTCAATAGAGGACTTGGCAAATGCTAGACAGACTGCTTAGGGTATCTGTAACCATAAATAATGAGCTTTACGTTTTTACTGATTACGCTATTACGGTTCAGGGATCGAAGTATGGAAGCCCCACGCAGAATGAAACAGTAATAAAGATTTGTAATTTACCAAAAAAGATAAGGGATTTTATTACAACTGAAGCTAGTCCACGAAACAGGGTAAAAAACAAAAACAGACAGAAGATACTTGTCGAGGCTGGGCGTACCAATATAGGCTATTCTGACGTTTTCAGTGGCGATATTGTAAGTGCTACTGCTGGCCAGCCGCCTGATATATGGACGACGTTTAGAGCTATCACCGGTCATTTTAACAAGACTCAATATGTAACAACTAAGTCGCCACAAAACACAACGATTAAAAAAATATCTCAAGACATTGCTGACGGCATGGGGCTTCTTCTTGATTTTACCATTAAAGACAGGGTAGTTGAAAATTATGGGTATAGTGGCTCAAAGTCTAGGCAAGTAGATAAGCTTGCGCAGCTATCTAACAGCGATGTTTTTATTGATGACGAAAGCCTT
Organism: uncultured Oleiphilus sp.; assembly: GCA_963975615.1. Classification (GTDB taxonomy): domain Bacteria; phylum Pseudomonadota; class Gammaproteobacteria; order Pseudomonadales; family Oleiphilaceae; genus PZPK01. The sequence continues at coordinate 4,282 of CAXBKC010000173.1, read as the reverse complement.
GTCGTTAAGCCTATTGAAAAGCCGTCTACCGGAAATACTTTTAATATGTCGGCTGATGACGGCATGATCGGTGCGCCTGAAATAAACGATTTTGGCGTAAAGATTGAAGCGTATTATGACGGGAGGGTTAAAATAGGCAATAAAATGATATTAGAATCTAAAATAAATCCCGCTTCGAATGGAAATTATATTTCTTACAAGGTAGATTACAATTTAACCAATAGAGATAAGCCGTTCAATATGACAATAGAGGCTAGATCAAGTGATTAACCCAGCAGACAAAAAAGATTTAAGTGGTGGGCTTCGCGCCATTCTTGGAAAATTTATCGCTTCAGAAATGGAGGGCAAGCTACCTTGCGAGGTTGTGGCTGTTCGTGGCGACAGGCAGCGGGTTACAGTTAAACCCTTAATTGCTAAGATAAGCGAAGATGGCCAGATTATTTCTCGCGAGCAACTAGCATCCGTACCGGTTCAGGCGTTAGGTGCTGGCGATATGGTTCTTTCATTCAACATGAACGTGGGTGATCTTGGATGGATTGATGCGTGCGATAGAGATATCAGGGAGTTTTTGCGAACGTATAAAGAGTCATCGCCATCAACCATGCGCATGTATGATTTTAATAATGGCGTGTTTGTTCCAGATATCATGACAAATTACACCATTACTAGTGGAGACGAGGGCGCGGCATTACTGCAAACCCGTGACGGATCGGTTAAAATTGCCATTCATAGCGACAAGGTTGTTGTGAAAGCGCCTAACATTTATTGTGAGGGAGCCGTTCATCTTGGCGGTGATGATGACGCACCGCCCATTGCAAGAATAGGCGACTTGGTAAGAGTTGGCGGCGTAAGTAGTGCCGGAGATTGGCCGATAATTTCGGGAAGTTCGGAGCATACAGCAACATGATTTCAATAAAAGAAGATGAAAATAACGACATAACTGGGGGCTACATTGACGGGCTAGCGGCAATTATTCAGATAGCACGCTCGCGCATGGAAGCCCAGACTGGGGAAATGGTTTTTAATGTAACAGGCGGGATGCCTAATAGTGATGTGGCTTGGAATAATACAAATATAGGGCTTTATAATTACTACGCCATACAAAATATAAGCGAAATTGACGGCGTAAAGTCCGTAAACTTTAGTTCACGCATTGAGGGTGATACAATAAGGTATATAGCGGTGATTAAAACAATTTACGGATCGGGCAATCTAAATGGCGAAGTATGATTACATCAAAGAAACCGGCGTTATTGTTGCTGATACCAGCACGATAAAAGATGAGGTCGAGGCAGAATACAAAAGCGATTTTGGCGATGATTTTGTTATTGACGACACTAGCCCACAGGGGGTTATGGCTAACGCGGAAGTTATTCAGCGTCGCGGATTAATGGAGCAGTGTGCAGAAATAGCCAATCAGATAAACCCTGACTTTAGCACCGGCACACACCTTGATTCTATTTGGTCACTAACGGCAGCTATTACGGGAGTTCGCCGCACTAAAGAGAAGACAACCATTGCAGGAGTAAGCCTTACAGGGGTGTCGGGTGAAGTAGTCGATGCTGGCACAGTGTTACTCGCTGGGGATGTTGAGTTTGCCACAGCATCCGACGTTACTTTGACATCCGGAACCGTAACAGTAGACGTTGCCTCGGTAGAGTATGGCGACTTCATCGTTGCGATCGGTGAATTGAACTCAATAAAACAGGGTGCGCCATTTGGCCTTGAAACCGTCAACAATACGTCGGCCTCCGTTGCTGGGCGGCTTGACGAAAAGGATCCCGCGTCACGATTACGAAGAAAAGACACTTTAGCTTTGCAGGGAGTAGGAACGACACCAGCTATAAAGTCGGCACTAAATAACGTCGCAGGCGTTAAAAGCATTTCATACCTTGAAAACAAAACAAAAGCCGACGCTACGATAGACGGTATTTTTTTACTGGCAAACAGTATTTATGTTTGCGTCGATGGCGGTATAGATTTGGATATTGCTGAGGCTTTGCATAAATCAAAGGGAGGCGGTTCGGCTTATAACGGATCGGAAACGGTAGTTTATAGGCAAGACCATACGGTTAAGTTTGACCGGCCTACTGAGCTGCAAAGGTGGATACGGGTTACAATTAAGCCTACTACCGTCACCAACCCGTCGGCAGTAATAAAGGCGGCTGCAGTTGATTATGCTAGCGGCAACATTGCCGGTGAAAATGGTTTTGTTGTTGGTTCAGACGTATCACCGTTTGAGATTGCGGCGGCAATTAACTCGGTAAGCTCAGGTTTGTTTATATCGTTAGTTGAAGTGTCCGCAGACGGAACAACTTACCAGTCGTCAGTTATGTCTACAGATTTGGATGAAGTGGCTAGAACTTCCTCTTCGCAGGTAAGCGTGGTGATTTCGTGACTGATTTAACTAAAGCTCTATTGTGGAGACATAACGACGCCGTCAAGCTGCAGTCACTTATTGCCAACAAACAAGCGTTTTATGACAAGCAGGTAACAAGCTTTTTTAGTGATTGGAAAAAAGACGTTTTTGATCTTGAAACGGCTAATGATTTCGGGTTAATGGTTTGGAGTATCATTTTAGATTTCCCAATATCAATAAACTCTACCGAGTCGGCACCCGACAATAGCTCGTTTGGGTTTGGCGCTTTTCGCAAAAACTTCGGTCACCAGTTTTCGCCGCCAGCGGACACGCTTAGCCTAACTACCGATATTGCTAGAATTGTTTTAAAATTACGGTTTTATGGGCTGGTGACAAGAGCAACCATTCCAGAATGCACCGCTATTGTAAAAGAGGTTTTTAAAAGTTACGGCGATTGTTATTGTTTGGACGGACTAAATATGACAATACGGTATATATTTAATTTTAATTTGCCATCTGGATTGCGGCAGATTTTTAATGATTATGATTTACTGCCGAGACCTAACAGCGTTGAAGCGGCTCAGGCTGGTGGCGAAATTTCATACGCGGAAGGATATACTGTTGATTATTCACTTTCGCAGGTGTCAAATCCTAGCGCAAAAGATGTAGGAAGAGCGGAATTCAACCAGCTTGGTAATGATTTATCCGGCGCGATTAAGGATATTCAGGAGCAAGGAATCCTCGTTTATCGTGCAGACGTTAATCATAGCGTCAACTCTCGCAAAGTCGGTAGTGATGGCGAGGAGTATAAGTGCTTAATTGTTAACGGACCGTTGTCAACGGTTGTTGACCCGGTGGGCGACCTTACGGGCGTTTGGGCTCCGCTTATCTCGAACGCACAGGCGTCCGTCTCAGGAACGGCGACTTTCACAAACTCAACAAACAATATAGCCTTGACGGGAGTAGGCTTGCTGTCTGACCTTGAAGTTGGCGATGTTTATACAGTTACTGGAACAGCAAGCAACAATAAAACTTTCACAGTAGAAGTCATTACAGATGACGATAATGTAATCGTAAACCAAGCCCACGCTGGCGGAACGACAAGCAAATCATTAGTCACTGAAACGTCGAGCTGTACAATTACGCTATTAGCAAAATGGTATAACGCATCTGAGAAACTTGGACAAGGAGTAGTTGAACTCTCTGGATCAAGAACTCTTGGTGTCACTGAGACTAACACAACAGGACGAACAATTTTTGTTTCGGTAACTAATGCCAACGGCACTAACTCTAGGGGTATGACTATGACTGTGGATGGAATTATTACAGACGTAGCATACTCGCAAGATGTTGGAAATCACAGAGAAGCGGTAAGTTATCCTGTACCTAAAGAATCGACCTACAAGGTGGATGCGGTGACAACCGCAGTAATAGCTGACTGGACGGAGTTGAGATAATGACTAATAAATATTTTAAAGATTCAGAAAATGGGCTGTTCAGAAACCCCAGCCAAAAGGTGGTAGATGATTTCAATTTAACAGCGATAAGCGAATCAGGGTTTGACGAACAGCTGGCGATTAATAATGCGCCCCAGACTTACTCAGTCTTAATGGATGCGAAAGTAGAGCTAAATCATCTTTATGATGCGGCAATGCTTACACTGCAAAACGGCTATTCAAACGAAGAAGTTAAAACTTTCGCGGTAAAGCAAGACGCTATAAGTGAGTACACTGCACTTGATGTAAATGGTGATCAAGTTGCGCTTGTTGGCCTGTCGGCTGAAAATAGGTCGATGATTGAGGCCCTTACCGGATCAACCGATGATATTGTTTTGGCCGCCAAACTTAACAACATGGCAGCAGCGAGCACGACATTTAAAACGTATCTGGCATTGATTGAATATACGCGTGACACGCACATAGA
>CAXBKC010000172.1:0-7878 GCA_963975615.1 uncultured Oleiphilus sp. | reverse complement strand
AAGTCGTTTTTCGCATCCTCTCTGAAATGGGATATATCAACAACACTCGCAGCCTTAAACTCCAAACTGTGCTGATACGCCCTGAAATAAAAATCATGTTAGAAGACACTTATAAGCATCGAATCAAAGATTGTTTAGACGTCTCCACGAAAGGAGGCCGTTAGGAAAATCCAATGGATCAACAGTTACAAGAACGCCTAAATCAGATCCCTGAAAAAATTCTGTCTAATGAATTTTTGGAAGGAAAAGGTGTGGGTGGAGACCTCAATTTCTGGGTATTTGATTACGCTCCAGAGTCCGAACTGCAAGTGCGAGAATATCTCGATTTTTTAATGGGCATGTTGAACAAGAAACATAACCATCTGAACATCGCACACATCAATTTATTGCAATGTCTTGTCGACTGTCTAGATGAACGAGGTTTCGTTGATAAAGCCATTGAAATGCAGAAAAAGAAAGGTAATGAAAGCCTTAGCTGGGCCTCTGCATATGGATAAATTTGCCCCTTTTATTGTTGATCAAAGCAAAGCCGTAGATGCGGATATGATTTTTATCTCGGGAGTTGGTTCAGTTTGGCCTCTGCTACGAGCGCATGATTTATTAAATAGCTTACATTCACTGCTTGGACACAAACCACTTGTGATGTTTTACCCTGGGCGTTACACCGGCCAAACCATGAGTCTGTTCGGAAAGATACCCAGCAAAAATTACTACCGTGCTTTTACATTAGTGCCATAACCGATTTGAGTTTTAAGGAAGATAACCATGAGTATCAAAGATCTGTTTGTTAAACCGCTGAATCGCTCCATTAATGGGGTCGTAAAAGCCGATCAAGACGACAACGCCACGGTTTATCAAGAACTCGATGAATACGTCGTAACGAATGAACTAGAAACTCATTTTCGATCTTTCTTTGAATCCTACAGCACCGATTTAAATGACCCGTCAATTGCCAATCGTGTCGGCGTCTGGATCTCGGGCTTCTTTGGCTCAGGTAAATCGCACTTTCTTAAAACACTGTCCTATATTTTAGCGAACAAAGAAGCGATCGATAGTGAAGGCAACTCCAAGAAAGCAGTTAAATTTTTTGATGAACAAAAAGTCAGAGATGCTTGGACTAGGGCGAATATTGATAAAGCAGTCAGTAATACCGCAGATGTGATTCTGTTCAATATCGATAGTAAAGCCAGCTCTAATGATGATGGCAATCCCATTCTGAATGTCTTCCTTCGTGTCTTTAATGAGCATCAAGGCTTCAGTGGTGATCATCCGCACATAGCACATATGGAACGCCATTTATCTCAAAAAGAGGTTTATGAGCAATTTAAAGACGCCTTTAAAGACGCAAGTGGTGTGGCTTGGACAGATGAACGTGATGGATATCAATTTTATCAAGATGATGTCGAAAAGGCGCTTTCGGTTGCATTAAGTCTTTCTGCTGAAGCTGCACATAAATGGTTTGAAGCCTCAGAAAAAACCTTCAGTGTCTCAGTAGAAAACTTCTGCCATTGGGTAAAAGAGTATCTAGATACGCAAGATAAAAATCACCGAGTATTATTTTTAGTGGATGAAGTTGGTCAGTTTATCGGAAGTGACACCAAACTGATGTTAACGCTACAAACTATCACTGAAAATCTGGGCACAATCTGCAAAGGTCGATCTTGGATTATCGTGACGTCGCAAGCCGATATGGATGCCGTCTTAGGAGAGCTATCCTCATCAAAAGCGAACGATTTCTCGAAAATTGCTGGTCGCTTTAAAACTCGTTTGTCATTGTCCAGTTCAAATACCGATGAAGTTATTCAGAAGCGATTGCTCCGCAAAACACCTGAAGCAGAAGCAGAACTACTCAAAGTGTTTGACGAGAAAGGCGATATTCTCAAAAACCAAATTTCGTTCGATAGATCCGGCCCAACCCTCAAGAATTTTGACGGGCCAGATAGTTTCGTAAAGAACTATCCATTTGCACCTTATCATTTTCAGCTGGTTCAAAAGGTTTTTGAAGAGATTAGAAAGGTCGGAGCAACAGGTGCACACTTAGCCTACGGTGAGCGTTCCATGCTGGATGCATTCCAGATGGCTGCAAAGGAAATATCAAACCAAGAAATTGGTGCTTTGGTGCCTATGCATCGTTTTTATAGCTCGGTTGAAGGCTTTCTGGATACATCCGTAAAGCGCACCATTGATCAGGCAAAAGATAACGCAACACTAGACGACTTTGACGTTCAAATGTTGCGTACTTTGTTTATGATTCGTTATGTCGACTTAATAAAAGGCACACTAGACAACTTAGTCACACTTTCTATCGATAAGATTGATGAAGATAAACTCGCACTACGTAAAGGCATAGAAGAAAGCCTTCAGCGCCTTGAAAAAGAAAGCCTCATAACCAGAAATGGTGATGAATTCCTGTTTCTAACAAACGAAGAGCGTGACATAACACGTCAAATAAAGTCGACTGAGATAGCCAGTTCAGATGAGAACAAAGAACTGAGTAATTTAATCTTTAAAGACTTACTTCGCGATAAAAATAAGTTCCGATATCACGTTAATAAAACTGATTACAGTATAGGCCGTTACTTAGATGGCCATACTCAAGATGGTCGTTATGAAACAGACCTTAAAGTAGAAGTGGTTTCGCCCTTAGATCCGGACTATAACCACCAATATTCAGAGGCCGGCTGCATCAACAAAAGCACTGAAGGCCTAGTGCTTATAAAGTTACCTGATAATAATCAATTCTATAATGAACTGCGTACCTGGCTAAAAACTAATAAATATATCCGCCTGAACGATGACGGCACACAGTCCGATATCACGCGTATTTTGGCAGACCGTGGGCGTGAAAACCAAGAACGTAAAAAACGCCTTCGCGTGGCAATTGAAGACATGTTAAATAAAGCCGATGTCTATGCCTTGGGGCAGCACTTAAATCTAACTAACGGCAGTATCATCGTTAAGTTCGATGAGGCTTGCCAATATTTATTAGAAAATACCTATACAAAGCTTGCTTACCTAAAAGTATTTCAAACTGACCCATGGCGAGAATTAAAAGCCATATTAACGGCTGATGATATAGGCCAAATGGGTTTATCTTTAGAGGGTGAAGCTGGTAATGCGCAAGCGACAAAAGAAGTCGAGCAATACATCAGTTTACGCTCTGAAAAAGATACCGTCATGCTGGTTGAAATTCTTGAACGTTTTGTCAAAAAGCCTTATGGCTGGCCAGATACCGAAATCATTCTGATTTTAGGTCGCTTGGCTGCAATGGGGCGCATTATTTTCATGTTAGAAACTACTTTACCGCTTAAAGATGCATTTGAACCGCTAAATAACTCACGTCGCCGTCGTGACGTTAAGATTATTCGTAAGCGTCAAACAGATGAACTTGTATTAAAACAAGCCCGAAATCTCACGCAAGACCTGTTCTCAGCAATGGGGCCAGCAACAGAAAAAGAACTATTTGAATTTTATAGCCAGCATTTTAATCAATGGCTAGCAAACTTAAAGAGTTATAAAAGCAAAACAGATGTAGGTCGCTTCCCTGGAAAAACGACAATCGAGAAATCGCTACTTTCGCTAGAGCGACTGCTTAATAACGATGATAGTTTCGACTTTTTCAAACAGGTCGTCGATAAAAAGAATGACTACTTAGACTTAGAAGAAGATTATCGTGATGTCCACGAGTTCTTTACTAATCAGCTGCATACTTGGCAACAGCTACAGCAAGCAATGCGTCATTTTGAAAAGAATAAACCTGCCTTGGATAAAGATGAAAAAGCCAAAGCTGCACTCGCTGAAATGCAAGCGATCGAATCTGTACAAGCACCTTATAATTTATTGCATAAAATTTCAGGCCTAGTCAGTACGGTAGAAACCGTCAACAACAACATTCTTAATGAAAAACGGAATCACGCACTAGAACGAGTAAATGACAAAATAAAACAACTTGAAGCTGAAATAGAAAAAAGCGGCATCGCAACTCCCGAACTGAGCAATAAATTATTAAGACCACTTCAACTGGTCAAGGCAGACCTGGAAACAGAAACCAGTATCTCTCAAATTTTCATGTTTCAAACACAAACGGCTCAAGAGCGCTTTGATGACAGCTTATACGAACTAGAACAGGCGGTTGAAAAATTCATTCAACAACAGCGTCAAGAAAAGCAGCTTAAAGATAAAGAAGTTGAAACTGCATCAAGCGATTACTCAGGTGCAACAAAAACGGCACCGATATCAGTTAAAGAAGTCGAGCCTTTAGTTAAACCTAAACCAATTATCGAAATAACATCCTCAAGTGTGTTTAACAAAGTCAGTCGAAATGCCTACTTAGAAACACAGACTGAAGTCGACCAATTTCTAGAAGCACTAAAACAAGAACTACAAGACGCTATTGCCAAAGACCAACGAGTGCGTATTCGCTAAGGACAGACTATTTATGAACACAAGCAACATCAAACGCTACGCACCCAAAGCCCGTAATGCCTTTATCGCAGCCATGAGCAAGATGGCCGCAAAATACGGCATTACCGATAAAGCCATTACCCCGATGGAGATCAAAGGGGATTTAGCCCTGATTGGCGATCGACCTTTTCCTAAAAGTATTGCTACAGCACGTGAAGCCTTAGTTAAAACGGTACAACAGCATGGTTTTGGTCAAACCATCGAAAAGGTGGCTTACAGTTGGTTTAACCGACTATGTGCCATTCGCTATATGGAACTGCACGATTACTTGGGCCATGGTCGTAGAGTGTTAAGTCATCAAACAGAACCAACAGGCTACCAAATATTAGAAGAATGCCTAGATATTGAATTAGCTGGGCTTGATGTTGCAAAAATACGTGAGTTAAAACTCGATGGTACGAAAGACGAGCAACTATATCGTGAGTTGTTATTGGCTCAATGTCATGCTTTGCATACAGCCATGCCATTTTTGTTCGAAGCCATCGATGACGAAACAGAATTATTACTACCTGAAAACCTCACCAAAACAGATTCGTTAATTCATGATTTAGTGACAGAAATACCCGAAGAAGATTGGCAAAGTGTCGAGATTATTGGCTGGCTTTACCAGTTTTACATCTCCGAGAAAAAAGACGAAGTTATTGGCAAAGTCGTAAAAAGCGAAGATATTCCGGCGGCGACTCAGTTGTTTACCCCCAACTGGATCGTCAAGTACATGGTGCAAAACTCACTTGGCGCACAATGGTTAGCAACCTATCCAGAATCGCCCTTAAAAGCGGAAATGGAATACTACATCGAACCAGCTGAACAAACCGATGAAGTAAATGCCCAGCTTAAAGCCATTACCCCAGAAAGCCTGAACCCAGAAGAACTCACCCTAATCGACCCCGCCAGTGGTTCGGGCCACATACTGGTAGAAGCCTACGATCTATTTAAAGCCATCTACCTAGAACGCGGTTACCGCCAGCGTGATATTGCAAAGCTGATATTAGAAAAAAACCTATTTGGTTTAGACATAGACCAACGCGCCGCCCAGCTAACCGGCTTTGCCCTAATGATGAAAGGCCGAGAAGACGACCGTCGTTTATTCGAGCGTGGCGTAAAGCTGAATGTCATGGCCATGGTCGATAGCACAAGCCTAGACGTCGACACTTTAGTACACGGCATTGAGCTATCTCAGCATGGTTTAAGTGAAGAAGACCTAACCGCACTCAAAGACTTATTCGAACACGCCACAACCTTTGGGTCGCTTATTCAAGCACCGCAAAACCTTGCAGAAAAACTATCCGCACTCAAACAGCTAAGCGAAACAAACAGCCAAGATATGTTTGTGAAAGAAGCATTGGAGCACTTAGCGCCCTTGGTACAACAGGCTGAAATACTGGCAGCGCAATATGATGCAGTGGTTGCGAATCCTCCTTATATGGGGAGTGGAGGAATGATTGCCTTAGTGAAAAAGCACGTTAAGGACTTCTTTCCAGATGCAAAAAGTGACCTTTTTGCCTGTTTCATTGAGAGAGCTTATATTCTCACAAAAGGCTCGGGACGATGTGGATTGGTTGCCCCCTATGTCTGGATGTTTATTTCATCTTATGAACAATTGCGGGAAAAGCTTATTGATGAAACAACAATTACGAGTCTAATTCAGCTTGAATATAATGCTTTTGAGCCTGCATGTGTTCCTGTTGCCACTTTTACTTTAGCGCGTAAACATATACCAAATTTTTGCGGCTCGTATATTAAACTTTCCGAATTTAAGGGGCATCAAAACCAAGCACCAAGAACACTTGAAGCTATCGAGAACCCCGAAGTGAACTGGTTTTATAGAGCAGTTCCTGATGAGTTTAAAAAAGTACCTGGAAGCCCTGTGGCTTTCTGGGTTAGTAAATTGATGTATGGTGCATTTGAACGTTCGCCTAGTTTGTCAAAGTTAGCCGATGTCAGGCAAGGCCTTGCTACAAGTGATAATCAGAGGTTCGTACGAGAGTGGCATGAAGTAGGTTTACAGAAAATCGGTATATTAATTAGTTCGCGTGAAGAAGCCTTATCTTTGAAGAAAAAGTGGTTTCCATTCAGTAAGGGGGGGCCATTTAGAAAATGGTTCGGCAATACAAACCTCGTTGTGAATTGGGAATATGATGGAGAGGAGATCAAAGAGAGTATACTTACAAAGTATCCATACCTAAAAACCCCAGACTTTGTCGCAAAGAATCAAAATTTCTATTTTCGTGAAGGTCTTACATGGTCAGCACTGAGTTCGGGTGCATTGTCTATGAGACATCAACCCAAAGGCTTTATTTTTGCCGATAAGGGGCAAGCGATGTTTCCATTTGAACATGCTGACCTTTGGCGCTGCCTAGCTCTAATGAACTCAGTTGTAACATATACCGCGCTTGAAACTCTTGCTCCAACTTTGGATTTTAACGTAGGCTACATAAAGAAGATACCAGCTCTTTTAGATCAGGCTAATCCAGATATAAGTAAAAGTATTGTAGAGTTTTCTAAGTGCGACTGGAATAACTACGAACGCTCTTGGGAATTCCAGTCGTTACCTTTCTTGAAGGACGTCTCCAATCCTTTATCTACCGTCGAATCTAGCTACACAGCTTGGGTTAAGCAGAATAGCGATACTATCGCAGAGATGACGCGCCTCGAAGAGGAGAATAACCGCCTCTTCATCGACGCTTATGGCCTGCAAGATGAACTTTCACCAGAAGTCCCCATCGAACAAATCACACTCACAGTAAACCCAGCTTATCGCTACGGTATTAAAGGCACCGAAGAAGAACGCAATACCCGCTTCCGTGAAGACACCATGGCCGAGCTAGTCTCTTACGCCATTGGCTGCATGATGGGCCGTTACAGCCTAGATGAACCAGGCCTGATTTATGCTAATAGCGGCAATGAAGGCTTTGATGCTTCACGTTACACCAAGTTCCCAGCCGACGATGACGGCATTATTCCTCTAACCGATAAAGAATGGTTTGCCGACGATGCCGCTAACCGTTTAGTTGAGTTTATTTCTGTGGCGTGGGATTCAAGTCATTTAGAAGAAAACCTCGACTTCTTAGCCACCAACTTATCACCGAAAAAAGGCGAAAACAGCCGCGAGACTATTCGTCGCTACCTATGCGATAAATTCTACAAAGACCACATGCAAACCTATAAAAAACGCCCAATCTATTGGCTGTTTAGCAGTGGTAAACAAAAAGCCTTTCAGTGCTTGGTGTACTTACATCGTTATAACGAAGGCACCTTGGCGCGTATGCGTACTGAATACGTGATACCTCTCACCGCAAAACTATCGACTCATGTAAGTAAATTAGAAAAAGATATTGAAGCCAGTTCTAGTACGGCTGAAATTAAAAAGCTTGAGAAAGAAATTGCTCAACTACATAAACAACAAGCCGAACT
>CAXBKC010000171.1:0-7886 GCA_963975615.1 uncultured Oleiphilus sp. | reverse complement strand
TTTATCTATTTTGCTTGCCATCATGCTAGGGCCACTAGGCGGCAGGAAATCGTAAGGAGATATTTCCTCGCCTTCTTCATTTACCATGCGGACAAAGGCTTCATAATGCTCATCACTCTGACCGCGTAAGCTGATAATTGGCTGGAATAGTAGCTTGAAATTATCATTTTCAAGCGCATCTTCAATTAAGCTAATAGCAATGTCGTGGTCATCAAGCTGACTGTCTTTCTTTGGTGTGAATAAATTGATGCGTTTACCTTCTTGAACTGATTCATCAGTAGAAATTTCTTGAGCTGCCATTTGCGCTCTTCCCAAGATATCATTAATAGAAGGTGCATTTTCTGTGACTAACGTTACCCCAATACACTGGGTTACCTGAACAGTTCGGCCATTTATATCAAATAAGTGGTCTTCTATTGTCTGCGCATAATGTTCTGCAATATCGAGCGCTGCATCACTATTTTGTGCTGGTGAAATGATACCAAACACATCATCGCTTAACCTTGCTAGGCTATGATCATTAAGCTTATTTTCATTGATTACCTGAGCTATATCTCTAAGAATAAGGTCAGCATCAGCCATCCCAAACTCGCTTTTAATGGACTGAAAGTTATTAATCGCTAAATAGAGAACTGCAAAATGTTGATGCTCATTAATGGCATTTTCTTTGACTGCATGCATTTCTTCCATGAAGTGCTGGCGATTAAATAAGCCAGTCAATAGGTCTTGTTGGCTCAATTCTTTTAATTTCTCAGCCAGCTCAGCGTTATCATTCTCTGGTCTAATAACAATTTGAAGGCATGACTCACCATCATAGGTTGCGGCAGAAAATGACATAGTTGCATCTAGATACGTTCCATCTTCTCTGAGTGAACGGCAGGCTGTAGGTTCAGTTGCTGGGCTATTTGGATCTTCACTAAATGGTTTAGATAATTCTTTAAATTTTATTTGAGACTTTTCGTCAAGGGTATCCATGACCGGGATGCAGATCATCTCGTCAATATCATCGTATCCCAGGAATTGTAAGTAGGAGCTGTTAGCGTAAATGTGCATACCTTCACTAACATAGGCTATTGCATCTTTTGAACTATCCAGTAGAAGTTCACAGCGGTGTTCAGTGTCTCTAATTTGTACTTCAAGTCGATGAAGCTTTTTGCGGTCGATTAAGCTTTCAAGTTCGCGACGTATTGACATCACCAAATGTTTCTCTTCCTTAAAAGAAATACAATCTTTTGAACCTGCTTTCAAATGTTTTACGATATTTTCAGGGTTGTGAGTATCGCTGATGATAATGACAGGGATATCACGGTCTTTTTGTTGAATATGGGCAAGTGCTTGATTAATATCAAAATCAACTTCTCTTTCTCGGATAAGAAATAAGTCCCATGCTTGATGATCAATTGCTTTAAGCAGGTCTTCTTCATTTTCAATTCGTTTGGCGCGTGTAGGAATCCCAGCATTTCGAAGTAGGCTAATCATCTTCTCAGCATCGTTCTCTGACTTATCTAGGATTAATAAAAATATAGTGTCTTTAATATTGCTCATTTAGTATCGCTTTTTTCGTAAATCAAGACCTTTTGACCGCTTGATTAGCATTTGAAAATCGGGTGTAGTTCTGTTTTGTATATTATTTTTTGCTATTCTTTAGGCATTAATATTAATGCCGAGCATTATAGGCTAGGCCAGAGTGAATCAAAGTCATCATCATTGTCATGTTCACGAGTGTTATGTGTTGGTTTCTGATTTTGTTCTTTAAGGTGAGCATGCTCTGAAAGCTCAAACTGACTAAAACTACCTGTCGCTGAGACTCTTTTCTCTAATTGGCATTTGCCTTCAGTATCGATAAAACGTATAGAAACCTTTTGCCCTGAATGAAATGGTACTCTTGGTGTAATAAGGGTTGCTGCTTGCCCTATAGCACTTATCTCAGGAAGAAGTAATCCGCGTAAATATTCACTTGGGTCACCTGTTTTATGAAGCAATTGAACGCCGCAAGGTTTCGCATTCGGTGCGAGTAACTCTATACCAATTTGGGTGCCCGATTGTTTAATATGTCTAATCCAGCGAATAACCGCAATTCTCCAAGGCTGTTTTGTGTTTTCCCTGATCGAAAGGATCTCACCAGCTTGAATATTAGTTGGAATTTCCCCTTTCCATTGCAAACAGTAACCACCTGGGCTTGTATTGACGAGAGGGATTTCGTAGTTAGGATAGGCATCAGAACCATTTTCGGAGTTTGGGCGAGTAAAAGATATGGGCGCGTCTGAGGGTGTAGAAGCTTGGCGACCACCTGAATCATATGCGTCTGACCATGCATCTTTGCGGATTGCTTGTGTCAGGAAAATATTACTATCACTTTCTGCTCCGCTGGAGTTACTTTGAAGCATTTGGGTGTGGAAAGGTATTTTACCTGATGAAAAATAATGAGAGGCACTCAGACCTATACATAAATTCAAGGCACCTTCATTAGAAATACGCTTGAAGCTTCGCTTTGTAAGCACCCCAAAAGCCTGGTTTAAATGGTTAAGTAAAATATCACTCACATTCTTTGGAACACTCAGAATGTCATCCGCTTGATTTTTAGTTTGTTCACTGTCGTCTATTTGATTGGCCGGATCAGATAAATTTAGATACTCATGAATTCGTTCAACCAAATCTGTGGTGTCAAAACCATAATGGTGGGGTGAACTGCTAGTCATAAGGCTTTTGTAACGAGGCGTGCTATCTGTTTCCATATTGACAATAAAAACAGAAGAGTCGAGCTTGTCAGCAGCGATATCAACGAAATCCGACCAAAGCTCAAAAACATCAAAGGCAATTTGGATATCATTTTGTCTAAGCTGATTAGGTCGTGAAGAGTTCAATAATAAATTTCGTTTGTATGGCTGATCCAGCCGAGTTTCAATTTGATATTTATTCTGTGAATCTTCAATTTTGTATTTTAATAGACTTAGCGCTTCGGAAAAGACATAAATGCGATGCATTTCTATCCAAATATTCTTTGGTGTCACTGTGTACAGCTGACAGGAGCGTAAAATAACGTGTCCATATTCAGAAAAAAGGCGATGTGCGGCCAGTACAAAATTCTTCTTTTGCTTGTCGTTACTCAAGTTTTGAACACTCTCAACTAGCACTATTTTGTAGCCAGTTGCTAGGTGTATCTGGATGGCTTGAGCTAGGTTGGCAATTTTTTGTTGTTTTTCTGGTAATACGACCGATTGATTAAGGAAGTGCTTGGATAGTTCTTTACAGACATATTTAATTGGGGAGCGTAAAATTTCGAGTAATTGTGTTCTCAATAGCGGCGAAATAGCTAGCTTATTAAATTCGATTATAGCCTGGTAAAGCTGTCGAGAAATTTCACCCACATTCGCCAAAGGTAAATTATCCACCCATACTTTAAAACCAGCAGGTGTTGGATCAGCAAATGATAAGCTGTTAAGCGTTTGTTCGGGTATGGATAAGTCCAATTTTAATTCTGAGCCAAGCATTTTTTTTTCCTAATCAACTTTGGTAACTTTGTTAGTACTGCCTACCTTCTACTCATTTAAAATGTTAATACGGTTAACATCAGCAGCTGTACTAAGTGAACTTGGTAAACAAATCACACAAAGTTCGCATATAAATAGCATAGCAGGAATTATATTATTGTCTTGATTTTATAAGAGAATATCTTGGTATAAATGTGAAAATTCGTCACAACTTATTCAAGTGTTAACTATTACAAAATTGTTTCATTATCTGATAGCTGAATATTGATAAGTGTTTTTGATGGCATACCTGCAATTTCAACACTTAATCGAGGTAGAAGATAACCAGGAAGCTCGCTTTGTAATTTTCGATATAGGGTTTTTGCATCAACTAATGATACTTCAAAATGAGCCGAACCTGATACAGGATCAAGTAAAAATAAATAGTAAGGTAAAATACCTAGTTGAAATAATTTTTTGCTGAGCTCACTTAACGTGGCGGCGTTATTATTCACCTGTTTTAGCAAAACTGATTGATTGAGTAGGGTGATATTGGCTGACCTAAGTCTATCAAATATGGGGCGAAGATCGTTGCCTAATTCATTTGGGTGATTGCAGTGAGTGACAATTACCAACGGGGTATTAAGTGCGTTTAGCCCTTCAAATAGTTGATCGTCTAGCCTTTCTGGTAATGATGTTAGCATGCGTGTATGAATGCGAATTCGAGCGATATGTTTTATTTTATCGACTTCCTGCAATAACCAGAGAAGCGACTGGTTGGTCTGAATGAGGGGGTCTCCACCACTAAAAATAACCTCATCTACTTCTTTGTTTGACTGTATGTAATCTAGTGCTGCTTGCCAGTCTAAACGAGACTGTCTGTGTTCATCATAGGGGAAGGTTCTGCGAAAACAGTATCGACAATTGATGGCGCACGTTGAACTTGCGATCAATAAAACCCTGTTTTTATACTTATGGAATAAGCCACGAACAGGGTTATAGTCCCCTTCATCTAAGGGGTTATCGGTAAACCCTTCAACCTTTAGAAGTTCTTTATTTTGGGGGAGTATTTGTAATAACAGCGGATCTAAGGGGTCACCTTTTTTGATTTTATCTAGATAAGCTTTTGGGACTCTTAATTCAAAAAGTTTTTCTGCATCAGTATTTGCTAAGGGGTGCTTATCTAGCTCTAGGTAGCGCAAAAGCTCTGAAGTGGTCATTTTGCTTTGACTCAGACGCATTTTCCAGTCGGAATCTGGCGTGTATGTTTCGACAGAAGTGGTGGATAGTTGTATCATGTGCGCCTTTAATTTGTCAGGGAATTGGTTGCCTGAAAAGTGTTTCGAGTTAAGTTTGTTCGTAGCGAGATGTTTTTCACAGCCAAAAGTACAACAAGCTAATAGTTTTAACCAAAACAATTATACAATATATCTATTAAATAAGACCGCTTAGGTGAGGAAACATGGCCAATTATTCTACCAGTGAATTTCGTTCAGGTTTAAAAGTAATGTTAGATGGTGACCCTTGTAGCATTACAGAAAATGAATTAGTTAAGCCAGGAAAGGGCCAGGCATTTAGTCGTGTTAGATTGCGCAACTTAGCCACTGGGCGTGTTTGGGATAGAACCTTTAAGTCAGGTGAAAGTTTAGAGGCAGCCGATGTCATGGATCATGATATGGAATATCTCTATACCGATGGTGAGTTCTGGCACTTTATGATGGTAGATGGTTCATTTGAACAATTTGCTGCCGACGAAAAAGCCGTTGGTGATTGTATTAAGTGGCTTAAAGAGCAAGATAAGTATGTCGTTACTTTATATAACGGCGCCCCTTTAACAATTACTCCGCCGAACTTTGTTGAATTGGAAGTGGTTGAAACGGATCCCGGACTTAAAGGTGACACCGCGCAAGGTGGCACTAAGCCTGCTAAATTTGCTTCAGGCGCATCCGTTAACGTGCCTCTTTTCATAAACATCGGTGAAGTATTGAAAATTGATACACGTAGCGGTGAATATGTTAGTCGTGCTAAATCCTGATTTAGCTTGTTACTGTTAGCGCTTTAATATTCATATGCCAAATACTAAGCAAAGTAATGTTCCAGATTGGAAGCCAAGTTGCAGCTTAGAGGCGATAAAAGCTCGTGCTGAAGTCTATACTTTAGTGCGGGATTTTTTTTATGGGCGACAGGTTTTAGAGGTCGAAACACCTTTGCTTAGTCTGTCTACTGCGACAGACCCTTATTTAGCTAGCATTCCTGCAAGTGTATGTGTTTCGCAAGGCTTAGCTGCTTGCCAATATTATTTGCATACATCACCTGAGTTTCCGATGAAACGGCTGTTAGCTGCCGGCTCTGGTGCTATTTACCAGCTATGTAAGACCTTTCGTAATGCTGAAACGGGCCAAAGGCACAATCCAGAGTTTACTATGCTGGAGTGGTATCGTCCTGGCTTCGATATGTCTGAGTTAATGATTGAAGTGAATGATTTACTTGTAGCGGTGCTCAATCACCCTCAACAAAAGCCAAATAAACTATCGTACCGTGACGCTTTTCAGAAGTTTTTAGGTATCGATCCTTTTTTGGCTACCGATTTGCAGTTGATTCGTTTAGCAGAAGAAAAGGCGGGTTATTTCTGTCAGGAAAAACCTGATTCGTTAACTAGCCGAGATGATTATTTGAATGTGTTGCTGAGTATCTGCATTGAACCATTCTTAGGCCAGAGTGACGAGGGGGAGATAAAGCCAGTCTTTCTATATGCTTATCCACCTTCTCAAGCCTCACTAGCTAAATTGACTCAAGATGAGTTTGGGCAAGAGGTTGCAGAACGTTTTGAAGTATATATTCAGGGCTTAGAAATCGCCAATGGCTACTTTGAATTAACCGATGCCAAAGAGCAAAGAATCCGTTTTGAAAGAGATAATGCACAAAGATTAGCGCTTAATTTGCCTTCCATTCCCATTGATGAAAATTTATTGAGTGCCTTACAAAACGGATTGCCAGAATGTTCGGGGGTTGCCTTAGGTATGGATAGATTACTAATGACCAAGCTGAATGCCAAAAGTATAGAGGAAGTGATTAGCTTCCCCGTAACTCGTGCTTGAAATTTTAAATATCAAGATTGTATTTTCCCGAAGGTCTCGCCCATTCTGACATCAGAGCCAGCTTTCAGGCTTTCGACAAACTGGGATGTGTTTTCAGGGAAAGCCAGTACGACTGTAGAACCTAATTTAAAACGCCCCATCTCCGCGCCTTTTTCCAAGGTGATTTGTTCATGGTCATCATAACGTAAACTTTTGACATCTCTCTTCAATGGCGCAACCAAACCCGACCAAACAGTTTCAATGCTGGCAACAATCATCGCACCAACCAATACCATCGCCATAGGGCCTAACTCTGTATCAAAAATGGCGGCAACACGTTCATTACGAGCGAATAAGCGAGGTACATTTTCAGCAGTAGCGGGGTTCACTGAAAACAGTTTACCTGGAATGTAAATCATCTCTTTTAGGGTGCCGGTTATGGGCATATGAATTCGATGATAATCTTTAGGGGAAAGATAAATCGTTGCAAAGTTACCCCCCATAAATGGCTGGGCTCGTTCTATGTCGCCACCTAATAACTCTACCAGGCTAAAGCTTTGGCCTTTTGCTTGAAAAATTTGACCCTGCTTGATTCCGCCAAGTTGGCTGATAGCGCCATCAACTGGAGATACAATAGACTGTTTGTCAGTGTCTATGGTGCGTGCATCAGCTTTAAGCGAGCGGGTGAAAAAATCATTGAAGTGTTTGAAATCCTCAGGTGACTGTCTTTCGGCTTCACTCATATTGACGCCATACTTTTCAATAAACCATGAAATTAAGGCATTTTTAAACTTAGGGTGTTCGCACTCTGCAATCTTTCCTGCACCACGAGAAATTAAATGCTGAGGCGCTAAATATTGGCTATATACAAAAAGGTCATTCACATTCATTTTAATCTATTTACTCAAAGTTAAAATTTTGATGGTTAATGATATCGTTTATCTGGCGATAAGTATCTTTGATCTATCAATTACTATTCTATTGGTGTGTCAAGGCGGTTGCCCCATTCGCCCCAAGAGCCGGCATATGCTTTTATTGATTTAAAATTTAACAACTTAGCAAGTAGATAGGTAAGGCCTGATCGATGGTGGCTTTGGCAGTGTGTAACGGTATCTTTATCTGCTGACATTCCAAGTGCTTGTAGTTCTTTAAGAATTTGCTCTAGGGGTTTTAAACGTAAGTTTTGTGACTGGTCCATGGCTTGAGTCCATTCATAGTTTAAGGCGCCAGGTATATGTCCACCTTTTGCGGCATTGATGGTTTCGCCTCTATATTCCTTAGGTGAACGGGCATCCCATATTTGTGGCGGGTTTGTTTTCAAGGCCTTAATAAGATCATC
>CAXBKC010000170.1:0-7911 GCA_963975615.1 uncultured Oleiphilus sp. | reverse complement strand
GAAGATGACCCTAAAACCAACCCCTTATTTTTATCCAATGCCGATGAACTAAAAGAATATTTATTGATATAAAAGTCAGCATTCTCTGACCTATTGAAACCAATAGTTTTGATTAGACCTTAGAAAAATCATACTAAAACATAATCAGCCAATGACCAAAGCTTGCTGTTAAAGATCCAATTTTTTCCAATTCTCATGCTTCGTTTGGAAGAATAATTAAGAATGTTTTTCTAGATCTATCGGTTTTACGTTACTCTGAACATTATCGTTTTAAGAGCAAGGCCTTAATTCTTCGAACCATAAAAATGATGATAATCTGGCCGTTTTGACAATGGCCTCAAAGCTCTCCGATTGGCACATGGCTTTCGCCCAAAGTGGGCGTGCTTTATGATTATTTTTATACTCTCTTCAAAACCGATAACTTTCCATAACTGCAAAATCATATTTTTTCATAAATTGTTTGGCCACTCTATGGTGTCAATTCGTGGCCATATTTTGGTCGCAACACCATTTGCGTACTTCGGACCTAGTTAATTTAATCTGCCGATAAAATGCGATTAACTTTAATAAATATGATAATTACTGTAATTATCATATTACTGTAATTATCATATTACTGAATAATAATACATGCTAATATAGAATACTGTATTTATTATTAATCGAGGGTTAGGGGAATGGCTAAAAGACTAGTTAAATCAGAGAACGTTTTTCGTGTTGCTGATGAAATCAGAGATAGAGGCGAGCTTCCAACCGCACTTAATATTTATGATGAACTTGGTCATGGCTCTCTAACTACAATTACAAAGTTCTTAAAAGAGTGGCTTGCTAAAGAAGAAAACAAACAGGCTGAAAACTTACCTGCAGAAATAAAAGTTCCTTCTAATATTATGGATCAATCCTCTAAATGGATTAAAACATTATGGTTCAGTGCTAAAGAAGAAGCTGAACAAGACTTCGAAGAAATGAGGAATTCAAATCAAACAGAAGTTAATAAAGTTTTAGAACTATTGAAAGAATCTGAAGCCTTCAGTGAGCGGCAAAACCTTAAGCTACTTGCTGCTCAGACCGAGATTGAAGGACAAGCTGAGCAGTTAGTTTTTGCTAATAATTCTGTTAAAAATAATATCGAAATAATTGAGAGTCTAAAGAAAAGCTGTAACAACCTACTATTAGAAACTTCAGTATTAAAAGCTGAAGCCGTTAAGGATGAAACATTAATAGCTAAATTGAAACAATCTGAACATTTATTAAGCAATCAAAATGTATCGTTAAATAAAATAGTTGAAAGCAAGGATAGGGAAAACAGAAAATTAGCTAAAGAAAAAGCTAGCTTGGAAGGCAATGTTGATAAATTATCACTTCAAGTACAAGAGTTACTCGGAAAAATGGATATTTTAAATAACGAGAAAAACATGCAATCGACTGAAAAATTTTCATTAGTTGCTCGTCTCGAAAGTACAGAAAAACAACTATCCAGAACTGAGAAAAAGAATTTAAAAATAGAAGAAAAAAATGAAAAACTACAAGAAGAGATTCTTGAAATTGCCAGATTACAAGTAGTCGACACAAAGATCAGCACTTAATGCTATCAGATATTCTGACAGTCTCTAAAAGAAACTTTTTATACTAGGCTTCGTTATAAAATATCGACACTTGTTATAATATATTTTGAAATTTAAAACTGGTTTGTACTAAAAAAAGCAGCTTAAACATCCATTTAAAAACTGCTTGCAGAAAGCTTTATTATACTTCGAGAGCAAGCTCAGGGGCTGCTTCTTTAACAACCTTAGGCATAAGCAAATCACGAATTTTCTTCTCGAGTTCTATCGCCGAATCAGGATGCTCGCCCATGTAGTTTGCTGCATTAGCTTTGCCCTGGCCAATCTTGTTACCATCATAACTATACCAAGCCCCCGCTTTATCAACCATTCCATGCTTAACCCCAAGCTCAATAAGCTCACCAAGCCGGTAAATACCTTGACCATACAAGATCTGAAATTCTGCTTGCTTAAAAGGAGGTGCAATTTTATTTTTAACTACTTTTACTCGCGTTTCATTACCTATGATCTCTTCGCCTTGCTTAACCGCACCAGTTCTACGGATATCCAAACGAACAGAAGCATAAAACTTAAGAGCATTACCACCTGTAGTTGTTTCAGGGTTACCAAACATTACACCGATCTTCATTCGGATCTGGTTAATAAATATCAACATTGTATTGGAGTTTTTTAAATTACCAGTTAATTTACGCATTGCCTGACTCATCATGCGGGCGGCTAAACCCATATGACTATCTCCGATATCACCCTCTATTTCGGCTTTTGGCGTTAAAGCAGCAACAGAGTCAACGACAATAATATCGACAGCCCCAGACCTTGTTAGCATATCTACGATTTCAAGAGCCTGCTCTCCAGTATCTGGCTGAGAAATTAGTAAATCATCAATATTTACACCTAGCTTTGCAGCATACGTAGGATCCAATGCATGCTCAGCATCAATAAATGCGCATGTTTTCCCCAGGCGTTGAGCTGAAGCAATTGCCTCTAATGTGAGCGTCGTTTTACCGCTTGATTCAGGACCATAAATTTCAACAATTCGACCCATTGGCAAACCTCCGGCACCAAGGGCAATATCTAAACCAAGAGAACCTGTAGATATTGTCTCAATATCCATCGTACGGTTATCTCCAAGCTTCATAATTGAGCCTTTACCGAATTGACGCTCTATCTGAGTCATTGCTGCGCTTAATGCTTTTTTTCTATCTTCATTCATGCTTGATTTACCACCCATAGAATTTTTAACAACTATAAATAAAAGAACTTAACAAAATACCTTATGATACTTCCTTAACTTATTTGCTACTTTACCTAATTTAATGAAAAAGGATTCATTAAACAGAAATCTAATTTATGCCTTCCATAGAAGAGCTTATTTTAAGGGGAAACTCTAAACCTTAAGATTGCGTGATAAAGACCTATCCACTTATTAATCTATTTTCTTCTAGCATACTGATTGAGCCGTAAATATATCGTTTGGAGGCTGACAATTCAGCTTTGTTTTTAAAATCGACAACCATTATTATAATTATCATATTCTTTTAAAAAGCAATAAACATTATTTGTATATGTATAAAGACAATAGATATACAAATAGTATCTAAGTGAAAGATTAAGCTGCTAAGTCAAATCTAACATCCGCTAAACCCATATGACTATCTCCGATATCACCCTCTATTTCGGCTTTTGGCGTTAAAGCAGCAACAGAGTCAACGACAATAATATCGACAGCCCCAGACCTTGTTAGCATATCTACGATTTCAAGAGCCTGCTCTCCAGTATCTGGCTGAGAAATTAGTAAATCATCAATATTTACACCTAGCTTTGCAGCATACGTAGGATCCAATGCATGCTCAGCATCAATAAATGCGCATGTTTTCCCCAGGCGTTGAGCTGAAGCAATTGCCTCTAATGTGAGCGTCGTTTTACCGCTTGATTCAGGACCATAAATTTCAACAATTCGACCCATTGGCAAACCTCCGGCACCAAGGGCAATATCTAAACCAAGAGAACCTGTAGATATTGTCTCAATATCCATCGTACGGTTATCTCCAAGCTTCATAATTGAGCCTTTACCGAATTGACGCTCTATCTGAGTCATTGCTGCGCTTAATGCTTTTTTTCTATCTTCATTCATGCTTGATTTACCACCCATAGAATTTTTAACAACTATAAATAAAAGAACTTAACAAAATACCTTATGATACTTCCTTAACTTATTTGCTACTTTACCTAATTTAATGAAAAAGGATTCATTAAACAGAAATCTAATTTATGCCTTCCATAGAAGAGCTTATTTTAAGGGGAAACTCTAAACCTTAAGATTGCGTGATAAAGACCTATCCACTTATTAATCTATTTTCTTCTAGCATACTGATTGAGCCGTAAATATATCGTTTGGAGGCTGACAATTCAGCTTTGTTTTTAAAATCGACAACCATTATTATAATTATCATATTCTTTTAAAAAGCAATAAACATTATTTGTATATGTATAAAGACAATAGATATACAAATAGTATCTAAGTGAAAGATTAAGCTGCTAAGTCAAATCTAACATCCTGCAAGCCCATATGACTATCGCCCATGTCGCCTTCAATTTCAGCTCTTGGCGTTAAAGCCGCAACTGAGTCAATGACCAGTACATCTACCGACCCTGAACGAACTAGCATATCCGTAATTTCAAGCGCTTGCTCACCCGTATCTGGTTGTGAAACAAGTAAATCGTCAACGTTTACGCCTAACTTTTCTGCATAAATTGGGTCTAGAGCGTGCTCAGCATCAATAAAGGCGCAGGTTTTTCCTTTCTTTTGTGCTTCTGCAATTACCTGTAAAGTCAGTGTTGTTTTACCTGAACTTTCAGGACCATAGATTTCTACAATACGACCATAAGGAAGGCCGCCAATACCCAAAGCGATATCTAGACCTAAAGACCCAGTAGACACTGCAGGCATTGCTTCACGTGGGTGGTCACCCATTTTCATAATTGAGCCTTTGCCAAACTGACGCTCAATTTGAGATAGCGCAGCGCTTAGTGCTTTTTTCTTATTGTCATCCATTAGGTCTCTCCAAAGTTGTTACTAAAATAATACTGTATGAATAGTCAGTATTATGTGCACAACAACCCGATCTGTCCAATATTTTTTTAAGTTTTTTTAAATTAAAATATTCACTAGCTGATAAATAGATGAAACGAATACCCGATATCAAGATAGATAGAATTCCAAAATCGGATGCAAGTTATGCACTGGTAGAAGAAAATAAGACGGAGTCATTTTTGCAGGGCTCACTACATGAAACCGGTGCAAAAATGACTTTATACAATGTCCTTTTACTCAGCAGTGACGTTGTACTTACGCACTCTCTTAATTATAACTGAATCTGTTTTTCTGAATTTAAAAGGTATTATTATGCTGACGATAATTGTCAGTAATATTGAAATGGCTAACTGAAGATTGTGGTCAGAAAATGGTCCGAAAGTTATGCAAAGTTCTCCTATGAGAATGGCTATAAGAACAGCCATAGAAAACAAATTAGCTGAAATGGTTTTGGTTTTATGGCCTATAAAATCAACTATAAACACACAAAGAGTTGAAATGGTTAATAATAAAAAAATGTAATTCCACAAAGAAAAGACTCTATGTAAATCGCTCATTTTGTACCTCATGCTCATCATAATTATCTGATGCCAAAAGTCTTTCGACATCTTTAAGCTCATATTCAGCAACAACCCTGCTTTTTAAAATCAAGCAAAACACAAGTTATAACTGAACAGTTTTGGATATGGCTACTTAGATATGAGAAGCAGGAGGCGCTCTAGAGGAATATAAAGAATAAGGCCTCTGCTTGTGACAGGCTTGAGTCTTTATGTTTGGATACTGATGGAAGCCTGTTCGGGCAAACGAAGGCTCATTACTGGCTATGCTGTCGGTGTCATCAGTTTCTGCTTCAACTTTATTAAACGAGCTATACTGCTCGACAATAAAGCTTTGCTCACTTGCAATAAGGTCTTGGCTTACTGAAGCAGCCAAACTATTACTTGCGAATAAAAGTAGAAACAGAAACTGTAACATTCTTCAGAACGTCCGAGAAATAATCAAAAAGTTGTGTTAATCATGTATGGCACAGAGCTGCATCTAACATGACTTCAAGCTAGAACTTTAAGCTAACTTCAGTACGAAATAAAGAACTATCAATTTCTCGAATGAAATATTTATTTCTGATGGATAGGATATTTTAATCTACGTAAATACAGCCTTTCGCGCGTAGAGTTTGAATCTGTTCATCTGACATAGAAATGGATTCCAGAACTTCTTGAGTATTTGCACCTAACTTAACACCGGCTTTATGCGCAGACGTATTTTTAAAAGGTAATGCAGTATTGATTTGTTTGATTTTATTACCCATTTCATCTTCTGCTTCGCACAACATATTTCGTTCAATAAATTGTGGGTGCTGTGCAGCCTCATTAACACTTAAAACTGGCTCGACGCAGGCATCTAATTCCGAAAATTCAGCCTGCCATTCTCGTAATGTTTTTGCGGCTATTTTACTTTCAATGGCTTGCCTCACTTCTTGTTGTGCTGCTGGCCTTTGATCCATTAGCTTTGAAAGTAAGTGTTGTAAATCGAGGTGCTGCATGAGCTTGTTTGCAAACACTGGCTCTAAACTACCTATCGATAAATAACGGTCATCTGAGGTTTGATAGTAATCATAAAATAAACCGCCATTGAGCATTTCACTGCCATAAGCTGGATCATTTTCACTCACTAAGGCAGCCGCACCAAACATGGTGTTAAGCGCAAACGCTGCGTCACTCATACTGATATCTAAATACTGGCCTTTGCCTGTATTAGTCCGCTCAATCACAGCCGCTAAGATTGCCATAACCGCATGATGAGAACCGCCAGCAATATCAGCGATTTGAGTGCCCGACAAAATAGGTCCAGTCTCTTTCCTACCGGAATAACTGGCTAAACCAGACAGGGCTAGATAGTTAATATCATGACCGGCTTTGTTCTTTAACGGCCCTGTTTGACCATACCCTGTTATAGAGCAATAAATAAGCTTAGGCTGCTTAGCCTTTAAGTTATCAAAACCTAAGCCTAGTTTTGCCATGACACCGGGCCTGAACTGTTCAATGACAATGTCATATTGCTCAAGCAGTGTATCTATAATATCGATAGCTTCTGGCTGTTTTAAATCTAAAGCGAGAGACTTCTTGTTTCGATTGATACTGGCATGTGCTGCCGATACTTTGCCAACCATTGGCGGCATCATTTTTAGTAAGTCTGGCCTTTTGGGTGCTTCTATTCGAAGTACTTCTGCCCCCATATCAGCTAGTAATTGAGTCGCGTAAGGGCCAGGCAATAAGGTTGAGAAGTCAAGTATTTTAAGACCTTTAAGAGGCTGCATAGGATTCCATTTATTGATGATAGAAAAGCCCACTTTTAACCTCTCCAATAACAAAAGAGAGGTTAAAAGGAGTAAAGAACCTTAAACTAAAGACCGACCAATAATCAGTTTCATGATCTCGTTGGTCCCTGCATAGATTTTCTGGACTCTAGCATCAGCATAGGCGCGAGCCACTGGGTATTCCCACATGTAGCCATAACCACCATGAAGCTGTAAACATTCATCAATGACATCACACTGAATATCTGTAGCCAATAACTTCAATTTAGCTGCTGTCACCACATCAAGCTTTTTCTCTAAATGTAGCTCTAAGCATTTATCGACAAAAACACGTGCCATGGTTAGTGTTGCCGACATTTCTGCCAACTTAAACTGGGTGTTTTGGAAGGAAGCAATTTCACGTCCGAAGGCCTTGCGCTCTTTTACATATTTAATGGTTTGTTCAAGAATAGATTCTGCACTGGCGATAGCATTCAAGCCAACAGATAGTCGCTCTTGCGGAAGTTCTTGCATCAAATAGATGAAGCCCATGCCTTCTGCGCCCAATAAGTTTTCTTTTGGAACTTTTACATCTTGAAAAAACAATTCAGAGGTATCTTGCGCTTTCATACCGATTTTTTGGAGGTTCTGGCCTTTTTGAAAGCCTGGCGAATTGGCTTCTACAAGTAACAGACTTGTTCCTTTTGCACCTGATTCTGGGTTTGTTTTAGCGACTACAATCACTAAGTCTGCCATCTGGCCATTGGTGATAAATGTTTTTGAGCCATTTAAAAGATAAAACTCACCACTTTCATCAAGTACAGCATTTGTTTTCACGCCTTGTAAATCAGAACCTGTACCCGGCTCTGTCATCGCGATTGCGGTAATAATGTCACCATTTACACAACCAGGAAGATACCGTTGTTTTATTTCTTCTGAGCCATACGCCATGAGATATG
>CAXBKC010000169.1:0-7935 GCA_963975615.1 uncultured Oleiphilus sp. | reverse complement strand
TATTTGCGGGTATTGAAAATTTACGTACCACCTCAGATGGTGCTAGCGCTCCAGAGAGAGACCAAGATATAACCGATGATTGGCTAAGATGGTTTGAGCAAAAAGATAGCACACAGCCGAGCTTTTCATTTTTATTCTATGACGCACCGCATGCCTATGATTTCCCAAAAGATTATCCGCATAGATATGAACCCATGACCGGGGCCATCAATTATTTAAAATTAGATAGCAGTACAGACCCTGAGCCTTTATTCAATCGCTATAAAACAAGCGTTCATTACGTGGATTCGTTAGTTAAAACAGTGGTCGATAAACTAGAATCAACAGGTGAGCTAGAGAACACCTTAATTATCATCACTGGCGATCACGGCCAAGAACTCAATGATAATAAACTCAATTATTGGGGCCACAATAGTAATTTTACTCGGCCACAGATACAGGTACCGTTTATTTTAGTTGGCCCGAAAGTAAATTCTACAGCCTCCTTAGGTGCGGAAAGAATCACCAGTCATTATGACCTTGCCCCAACATTATTAAAAAACTATCTTGGTGTGACATCGGATATACAAAACTACTCAGTTGGTTTAGATTTGTTCGCTGAACCGATCACGCGTGAATGGCTACTGGTTTCGAAATATAGTGGTTACGCCCTTCTTACTGAAGATACCATTTTAGAAGTGGGCGCCTCAGGACAATATGAATTAATGGATCAAACAAACCGTGAATTGAAAGATCAATCACCAAATTTTGATTACCTCCAGCAAGCATTAGAACAAATAAGCAGATTTCGAAAATAACTAGAATTAAGCCATTAAAAGGAAATGACTATGCATACCTTTACCCGTTCAAAGCAAATGAATCGTTTTCACTTTATAACTACTTTATTACTCGCCTTATCAGCATTCTCTCCAGCTTGGGCTGCCGATAAATTAGCTACTTTAGAAATAGATAACCTAAATCATCCTGTTGAGAACATCTACTCTAGCGCTCAACCAGCACAAGCGTCCTTCAAAGCCATAGCGGAATCGGGCATTGAAGTAGTTGTAAACCTTAGACCTCACTCAGAGCTAGACTGGGATGAACAAGCACTCGTTGAATCTTTAGGCATGACTTATATTAATCTTCCCGTTGCAGGCGCTGCTGATATAACCAATGAGAAGGCCAAAGCCTTAGAAACACTTTTAGCCGAGCTTGAAGGCAAGCAAGTTCTTGTTCACTGTTCTTCAAGTAACAGAGTCGGTGCATTGAGCGCACTAAGTGCCTACCAAAAAAATGGTGGCGATGTTAATGCCTCGGTTGCTGAAGGAAAGAAATGGGGCTTAACTCGCCTAGAAGTGCTAGTGCGAGAAAAACTGGGCGAAGAAAAAACCTTAAACTAAACGACCCAACCATTTAAGCCAGTTAATTAAAGGAAGTCCTTTGTCTGCCATTGATTCTAATGATTTAAAATTTCAAGGCTTATTTACACGAGAAGCTATTGAGAAGCAGCAACTAAGATTAGCTACAGTAAAACGCTTCCCGTTTATGAAGTTTGAGCCTCTATTAGAGGCGGCTTTTGAACAGTTTCGATATCGACGTTTAATCAAGAGAATACCTGTTATTGGTATCACAGCTATTCTCTTGATTTCAGCTTTTTCGATACTCGATTTCTTCTCATTACCGGAAGCAGTTTACCCGGTCAGTATCGCTTTACGCTTGCTCCTTATTTGCCCCTTAATTTTTTTAATTATGTATATGGCGGCAAAAGCCGTTGATGCTTTTTTATTTCTCCGAGTTTATTTAAGCATCTATTTACTAGCGGGGTGCACGATAGTTTATATTATTTATAGCGCGGATATTCACAACCACTATTTGCCTTATGATGGCATTCTTCTCCATCTTGTTTTTGGTTATTTTTTAATGGGCCTGCCCTACACCTTGGCAACGTATGGCGGCTTATTTGTTTCGGCTCTTTATATTATTATGTCGAGTTATATGTCTATACCCATCGAACAGTTAGCTTCGAATAGCATGTTTATCATTAGCCTTAATTTTATTGGCGCAATTGGTAGTTACATGCAAGAAAGAGCTAGACGATTCTTATTTTTAAATGAAAAACTAGTAGCCCTGGCTAAAGCTAAAGATAAAAAAGAAATAGCATCTAAGACAAGGCTAGTCGCGGTTACCAGCCATGATTTAAAACAGCCTTTACATGCAATGAGCTTATTGATCGAAACATTAAATGATCAACTCCCCGAAGGTAAACATAAAGAGATCGTTCAATCTCTTGATACTTCAGTCAAACAACTCAGCCAATTATTAAACTCATTATTAGATATATCAAAACTAAACGCCGGCATTGTTGAGCCTCAGCTAAACAATATTGACCTATCTGAAAAGATAAAGAACTTCTGCCAAGAACAGTCTTTAAGAGCACAACAGTCTAATATTAAACTGGATTATGATGGTCCTGACACCGTTTTTATTCGTGTTGATCCAATTCTTTTGGACCGAATCATTCGCAATATTATGGAAAATATTTTTATACATGCAGAAGCAACAGAGGTCAGGTTTACTTGGAAATATAAGAACAATAAGGCCCACTTTGAGATAAAAGATAATGGCAAAGGAATTGCTGAAGAAGACTTACAAAAGATTTTTGAAGAGTTCCAACAGTCTGGCGAAAATTCACGAATGGGTATGGGGCTTGGCCTAAGCATTGTTAAGCAGTTAGCTGAACTACAAAGAATTGACTATGGCTTAACTTCGACGATCGGCAAAGGTTCAAATTTTTGGTTTAAACTACCTATTGCTGAAAAACACCAAGCAATAGCTACCGATCAAAAAAAACTACACGATGTTCCTTCTGCCCAAGTCACAATAATCAAAAAAGCCACATCAAATCATGCTGAAACCTGGGCTACTGAAATCTCTGCATGGGGTCATGGCGTTACCCTATTACCGATGGGCCGCAACCTGAGCTCAGATCATATTAAAAGAGCATTACCTGAACGGTCTCAAATTCTGATTTGGGATGCTAGCGATGAAGCAGATATGGATCAAGTGTTTAATCAGATGCAAACTCTTCAGTCTAACTCTAACTTTGCTTTGCCTATATTAATAGTGACCGAAGCGGATAGTGGACAAATGTATATCCCAGATAAATTAATTTTTGAAATAGTGAGCCCTGCTGTCAGGCCAGCTAAACTCAGGCTTATAATTGAGCACTTGGCAAAAAGTATTTAGCTGTCGATAAGGCCTAACTCTATGGCAACACGCGCACACTCGGTTCTATTGTGTACATTCAGTGCTGAAAATAAGCACTTCATATAACTTTTCACCGTATGCTCAGAGACATTGAGTATCTGACAGATGCGCTTATTAGGTAAGCCTTCAGCAACCAATGCCAGAACTTCGAGCTGTCTTCGTGTCAATGAAGGAGCATTTAGCCCTTCAGCATTTGATAGCGGCGAGTAAAAATCTGGCCAGAAATGCTCACCCTTTAAGATAGTATCAATCGCCTGAAGTATCTCATCACTCGCACTCGCTTTAGAAATGAAGCCACTGGCACCAGCAATAAGTGAGCGCTGCACATCTTTAGATTCTTTAGATGCGGAAAGAATGACGGCGGGAATAAAAATCTTTTTAAAAGAGATGAAACGTAATACAGATAAGCCCCCACCATCAGGTAAAAATAAATCTAAGAGCACCAGATCAAAATCTGAATTCCACTCTAATAACTTAATCGCATCGGAGGTGCTATTTACACAGGTCAGTACAAGGTGGTCGCCTAGTTTTTTTAAAATATAGGACAAGCCTTCCAGGTAAACAGGATGATCTTCAACCACGAGAAGCTTGAGCGCTTCTTGATGTAATGTTCGAAGCAAAGGCTGCATATTGATTTACTTTTTATATTTATTTGTATTTTATTTACAGTCTTATTATTAAGATTTAACGTAAGCAATAGCAAGCTTCAGCTGCCTGTAATTTGAACAGTGCATAAAAATAAATTTAGGCAGCCTATGTTTTGGAGGACTAATGCATACAAGTTATTCATGAGCCAGCGATGACTAATATAAACCAGCTCATAAGCACCTCGAGCGTTACAGGGTCGTCCCTATCATTATTTAAGAGGTGAAGCCGTCCCCACTTTTCACATACAGGAGATTATAATCGCATTATAAACACTGTTGATAGCTGCCACTGCGCCTTGCAGCAAATTAAGATCGAGAAGAAAGTTCAATCGATTCGGTGAGGTGGAAGTTTGATTTGTAAAACCTGTCGGCCAGCTAGAATAATGGTGCCTTGATAGCGGTCTTCACCATTCGATGTAAAATCAAATTGATAAACTCTAGATAGCACTAAACGACCTTTTAGATTTCGTAGAAGTGATAATTTTTTAAGAGCAACGGACTCATCGAGCAAAGCTAAGTCTAGATCTTTACAGTGACTAGTTGCTTTGTTTAAAGCTAATTGTTTTAAATCTCGCGCCCTCAGCCAATAAGTCACTCCCAAAAACACAAGAGCAGTTAAGAAAATAGATCGAAGTGACATTGCGGTGTTCCTATAATCAAAAAATGGATAATAAAGTGTATTTATTATTTCATTCTTAATTGATAATTAGCCAAGCTTTTAGCCACAATATCTCCAGAAGCATCTTTGATTTCACCTTTTAGTATAAAATCACATTTACCATGAACCGACGCTTCATTTTCTAAATGCTTAAGTTCACTCTCAGAAATCTCAAACTCTACGGTTACATCTGTTTTAGCCATTTTAATAAAATCCATTTTAAGATCTTTTAATATAGGGAAAAAACGCTCGTCAAAACTAAAAACCGAGATAATACCTCCAGGTAATTCAGCAACCGTAAATAGTGCACCGGCATACATGGCATTGAAGTGATTGGAATTCATTTTTAATGGGATAAACGCTTTGACATAGCCCGGTCGAAAATCAATAACTTTGAAGCCATTACGTGTTGCAAAAGGTATCGCTTGCCCAACAAATTGGGTAACCAGTTTTAAAGCACCGGCAACTTTTAATTGCGACATTCGTGATCGAGGCGGAGAGCCAGTAACACCATTAACCCAGCTTTTAGCCAAATTTTGTATTTCAGAATTTAAACTGCTTAATTGCTTGCTCAGGCTATTCATCATAGGCTTCATAGTGGGTCATCTATTTTGTTTATATACGATTAGAGTATCAACTATACGGTAGAGAAAGAAGCAATCTCTTACCCTAACAAGTTAATTTCGATTCTAAATTATCAACTATTTAAAAAATAAGCTTGTATTGACTTTGGAATGACTGATTTTTATCAAAAACCTATCTCGTTCTCAGGTAATATAATTCTCTCTCAGCTATAGTTAAAAATAGATTATAGGGGATAGTATAAGTATGTTTGTCAAAGACATAATGAACGACCAGCCATTAAGTATTGAGCAGGACGCTTTACTAAATATTGCTATTCCATTAATGGTTGAGCGGGAAAGCTCTTATTTAATCGTTGTCGAACATAAGCGACCCATAGGTATTATCACTGAGCGAGATATTACTCGCTTAGTCTCTCGTGTGTTAGAAAACCCCGAATTAATGGATGCCCCCGTCGAAAGCATAATGACCCCTAAACCACTATGTGTGTATTCTGGCAGCACCTTCAAAGATGCATTAATGATCTCCCGGAGCCACCATCTAAGGCATTTGCCGGTGGTAAATGAACATTACGAGCTCAACGGTATCGTCACTCAAGATAATCTGGTTGATTCCTTTATACGCCTCATGGCTGAACATGATCAATTAGAGTCTAATTTAGAAAACTTAAAGTTACTTTCCTTAGAAGACCCCTTAACCGGCGTAGGCAACCGCCGTGCAATGGAAGTAGAGCTAAAACACAGCCAAGCACAATCTGAGCGCTTAAAAAACGCTTATGCGATTGCCTTATTAGATATCGATTTCTTTAAGAAATTTAATGACTACTATGGCCATCAGGCGGGTGATGATGCCTTAAGGAAGGTATCAATATGTGCAAAAAATTCACTAAGAGAGGCTGACCGTTTTTTCCGCTACGGAGGTGAAGAATTTTTGATTTTGATGCCGGGAGCGACTGATGATGAAGCATTAGTCTGTGCAGAGCGGGTAAGGTCGGAAGTGGAGTCTTTGGCTTTAGAAAATCATGATACTGATCGAGGTATCTTGACTGTTAGTTTGGGCGTTATTTCCACTGTGGCTGGTGATTGGCAGCATATGTTGAAACAAGCCGATAAAGCGCTTTATCGAGCAAAGTCTCAGGGTAGGAATACAGTCGTTCTGGTGTAATTCCTTATGGTGACTGCTATATTTGTTTTGAGTAATGCTCTGAACTAAGACGATTTCTACCTTTATCTTTCGATTTATAGAGTAATGTATCAGCCAAGGCTATTAAGTCTTGGGCCTCAGCCTCTTCTGGCGGCATTAAGCTTGCGAGTCCAAAGCTGGCCGTAATTCTAAAAGAATGTTGACCCGAAACCATGGTTGTGTTCTCAATCAATGATCTGAGTTTCTCTGTTTGAAATATGGCTTCTTCAAGGTCTTGGCCATAAAGAATAGCAATAAACTCTTCGCCACCATAGCGAGCCACAACATCCGTCTGCCGCTTGAATTGTGCCTGCATTAGTTTAGCAATTTTGATTAAGCAGTCGTCGCCAGAGAGGTGTCCGTATTTATCATTCACTTTTTTGAAAAAGTCGATGTCCATCATCACAATCGTTAAAGGCGTCATATTTCTTCGACTGTTAGCCAGGCTTATTTGTAAGGCCTGATCAAAAAACTTACGGTTTGAAAGCTGCGTTAAGCCATCTGTTTGGCTAATTAAGGCCAATTTTTCTTCTCGTTCCTTTATATTAATTCTCATGCTATCCATTGCTTCGGCAACCGCCGTTAGTTCGTCATGGGAAATTATTTTTACCGGTTTGTCGTATTTTCCAGCGGCAAAGAAAGCAGCAGATTTAAGTAATTCTCTGATAGTGACAGATATGGAGTAGTATAAGCCCAATGCTAAATAAATGAGTAGTAGTGAAATACATAAAGCACTTAGATAGAACGTCCAAAGTTGCTTTACACTATTTCGATATTCCTGCTCAACAATCTTTGTCGATAAGTCAAAGAGAAACTGGTTGTAGTTATAAACTTGTTGGTAGCTTTCAGTGAGTACTTTGAAATAGTACAAGGGGTTGCTTGTTGGCCCGGGTGCCGCAATAAGTTGCTCATAGAAGTGATCTCTTCCACTTTGCAGGCCAGCTTTAATGTTAATGAGTTTAGCTTCAGGATAGGCAAGAAAAAAGGGCTGATATTCAGAATCTTTTAAGTCGATAAGATCAATCAGCTGGGTCATCCCTTGATAGGTTTTTTCCAACACTTGTACGCCATTTGAATCTATAAATTGTTGTGTTAAATAAAGGCTACCAAACGCTCTTGCTTCGCCAAGTTTGCGGGTAAAGTTATCTGTTTCATTTAATAGATTAATAATAGATAAAATGTGGTCGTTATTTCTGCTAAGTGAGATAAAACTATAGCTAAGCTTGGCACGCCAGTTATGCACTCTTTCTACAATAATTTGGTCATTTTCATAAATGGCATCAATACTGGCGGATTCTGTGCCTTTTGCCATATTGCCAGTGCTTATCTGTTTTTTGAGTTCTTCTAGGAAAAATTGATTGTTTTGATCTTCTGTAAAGTCAATAAGGTGGTCAATTTGTTCTATTGTTGAGGCTTTGCTTTTAAGCAAGAGTGACTCAAAGTCAGGATCAGCTCGCCATGCCGTAATCACATTTAGATCTCGGAGCACCTCCAGTTCTTGAACCAATTTACTCGTTTTATCGATGTACTCCAGGCCCTCTCGTGTGATTTTTGCCTGTTCCGCTTGCTGGTGGTAGCTATTCGCCAATTGAATAGCGAAAAAAGCTAATGGAATGGCAA
>CAXBKC010000168.1:0-7941 GCA_963975615.1 uncultured Oleiphilus sp. | reverse complement strand
TTTTAACTCCTCGTGCGTGCTGGCCAAGCCAGAAACGACTACTGATAACGCCTATCTTAATATTGAAGCAATCGTGGCGCATGAATATTTTCATAACTGGTCGGGTAATCGAGTAACCTGCAGAGATTGGTTCCAGTTAAGCTTAAAGGAAGGCTTTACAGTTTATCGTGATTCAATGTTTTCAGCGGATATGAACTCTTCAGTAGTTAAGCGCATTGAAGATGTAAATATGTTACGAACAGCACAGTTTGCTGAAGATGCCGGCCCGATGGCTCATCCTATAAGGCCTGCTTCGTATATGGAAATATCTAACTTCTACACATTAACAGTTTATGAGAAAGGGGCTGAAGTTGTTCGTATGCTTCATACATTGTTAGGTGCGGATCAGTTTAGGGCGGGATCTGATTTATACTTTGATCGACATGATGGCCAAGCTGTTACTACTGAAGACTTTGTATCAGCAATGGAAGATGTATCGGGAAGGGATTTGTCGCAGTTTAAACGCTGGTATGATCAGGCTGGTACACCTGAAGTCAACGTAACAGCTATTTATAATCAGAATACGAAGGAATATAAATTAACGTTTAAGCAGTCCTGTTCTCCATCCCCCGGGCAGCCAAAGAAAAAACCGTTTGTTATTCCTATTAGTTTAGGTTTGTTGGATGATCGTGGACAGGGGATATCGTTGTCTATTGATGAGGGAAATAAAGAGTATTTATTCGAGCTAATTGATGAGGAAGAAACTGTTGTTTTTGACGGCATAGAGTCTGAGCCTACGCCATCACTATTAAGAGGGTTTTCCGCTCCTGTTAAGCTAAGCTTTGCTTATAGTGATGAGCAGCTTCTATTTTTGATGCAATACGATGAAGATGGCTTTAATCGTTGGGATGCAGGGCAAACACTTTCGTTACGCATACTTCAGCGACTTATTGATCTACTTAAACAAGGTAAGAGCTTGCAGCTTCCTCTATCTTATATTGAAGCTTTCAGGAAAATACTAAGCGATGAGTCTTTAGATAAGGCGATGGTTTGTAAAATGTTAATTTTGCCAGCTGAGTCATATCTAATTCAAGTGTCAGAAGAGGCTGATGTTGATTTAATTCATCAAGCTAGAGAGTTTGTGCGTAGTGAGTTAGCGACACGTTTGTCAAAAGAGTTAATCGCTGTTTATGAGATTAATGCGATCTATGCTGGTGTGAATGCCTTGAGTTACGCAGCGATGTCGCAAAGAGCATTAAAGAATGCTGTGTTGGGTCTTCTCGGTGCTAGCATGGGTGAAGAAATAAAATCACGATATTTGTCTATGTCGGAGCAGCAATTTTCGGGTGGTGAGAATATGACCGATGTTTTTGCTGCGCTTTCAGCTTTAGTTAACTCTGGCGATAGAGTTATTGCCCAAGTAGCTTTAGAAAAGTTTTATACTAAGTGGAAGAGTGATGCGCAGGTCATGGAACAATGGTTCTCTGTGCAGTCATCCAGCACGACTTTTGCTGACCTTAATGTTATTCATTCTTTAATGTCTTTGCCTGATTTTGATATTACCAATCCTAATAAAGTGCGCTCTGTAGTGGGTGCATTCTGTAATCAGAACCTAGTGGGATTCCATAAAAAAGATGGTTCTGGCTATAGTTTTCTGGCAGATATTATTCTTAAGCTAGATAAGCTCAACCCTCAAATCGCCTCACGACTAATGACGCCATTAACGCGTTGGAAAAAATATGATGTAGCACGTCAGGCCTTATTGAAAATTCAGCTTGAAAGGGTTCAGTCAGAGTCATCACTGTCTAAAGATGTGAGAGAAGTTGTAGAAAAAAGCTTGGCATGACTTCTCTATAACATTCATTTCTAAATAAAAAAGGATGACTTGATTAATCATCCTTTTTTATATCTAAGTAGCTTAGTTGAGCTTTTTTAGGTTTAGTTATATTTCATAACAAAACTAACATAGACAGATTGAAAAAATCTGCTAAAAATTAATAGCATGGGTAATCTTTTTGAAGTGATTTGAAAGCTTACTTAGCATGTTAAAAGTAAGTTTAGTTACTTACTAATGGTTATTAACAGCAATCTGGAGTTTCGTTAATAACATTCTTAATGAAAGTTGATACAAATTAGGTATGTTTCAAGGTATTCATATGACCAATAAGTCTGTTCTGATATGTAGTGTTTTTGCACTAGTGTTCGGTGCGTTTAATGTAAACGCTAAAGTTTCCAGTGATGAAGTTGCCAAGCTAGGGAAATCGTTAACCCCGTTTGGTTCGATTAAGTCTGGGAATAAAAGTAAAACAATTCCAGGGTGGACTGGTGGTATCACCAAACCTCCTGCAGGCTATACTGGCTCAGGAATGCATCCTATTGATCCTTTTGCTGATGACGCAATCAAGTTCTCAATTGATAAAAGCAATTATGAAGGCTTTAAAAAGTACCTGACACCGGGTCAGTATTCGATGTTTGAAACCTATCCGAATACGTTTAAATTAAATATTTATCCAACGCATCGCTCTCATTCTATGCCAGGATGGATTTTGGAAAATACAAGAAAAAATGCTCTTACTTCATCGCTCGCTAATGGTGGTGTTGGTATCAAGGATGCATTTGGCGGTATTCCTTTCCCTATTTTGCATGGTAAAAATGAAGAAAAAGCATTGCAAACTATGTGGAATCACTTGACAAGGTGGCGTGGAATATACGTGACTAGCAGAACTGCTGAACTTCCGGTTCAACGTGACGGTAGCTATTCACCCGTAATAAAGCAGCAGGAAATATTTTTTAACTTTCATAACCCAGAAGGTAGTTTTAAAAAGCTAGATAATATTTTGTTCTACTTTTTAACGTTCAATATAGCCCCTGCACGTTTAGCGGGTGGTGCTTTGTTGGTGCATGAAACTTTAGATCAAAGTAAAGAGGCTCGTGGCGCATGGGATTATAACTCAGGTCAGCGACGTGTAAGACGTGCACCTAATATCGCTTATGATTCGCCAATAGCGTCTTCAGATAACACTCGTACAGCTGATGATACCGATATGTATAACGGCGCTCCTGATCGTTATAACTGGGACTACAAAGGCGTCAAAGAGTTCTTTATTCCATACAATAATTACATGATAGGTAAGCAAGGCCTTAAGTATGATGATGTCATTATGCCGGGTCATTTAAATCCAGATTACTTACGTTGGGAATTGCATCGAGTTCATGTTGTCGAAGCAAACCTGAAAGATGGCGAACGACATATCTATAAGAAGCGTGTTTATTATATTGATGAAGATAGTTGGGGTGTTGCGATGGTTGATCAATACGATAATCGTGGTGAACTCTGGCGTGTAAGTATGGCGCTTTTGAAAAACTACTATGAATTGCCAGGGGTATGGACTAGCGGCAATGTTTTTCACGACCTTCAAGCACGTAGATATAGTGTGAATGGCCTTTATTCAGAAGAAAAAATCGCTCCTGTATTTGAAACTAAAATACCTAATAGTCGATATTTTAAACCATCATCTTTAAGACGTTTAGGTCGTTAGGGTTTAATTCTGCATGAAATTTAGGGTGCTGAGCTTAGTACGAGGGGTTCTTTGTCGAGCATCTGGATCTGTCATCATCACTACAAATATTATTAAGGGTCAAGGATGACCTTGATCTCAGTAATAAAAGGTTAATACATGAAAATTTTATTGAATAGATTTAAGTCGGGTTTAATTGGTGCTATCAGCTTAGGCTTGATAGTACTACCTGCATTGGCGGTAGAAGATGTGCTGAATACACCTTCTTTAAAAACAGATTTGGCTTCTCAAAACTTACTGTTGGATATTGCTAAGGCCGGAGAGCGATTAGTTACAGTTGGTTATCGTGGCCATATTATCTATTCAGATGATGAGGGTAAGACTTGGCAGCAAGCGCAAGTTCCCGTTTCGGTATTGTTAAATGCAGTAAGTTTTGTTGATGAAAACCATGGTTGGGCTGTTGGGCATTCGGGTGTTATTTTGCATACCTCCGATGGTGGTAAGACATGGCTTACACAATTCGATGGAAACGCTGCAAATAAAATGATTATCACGCAAGCTGAACAGCGTGTTGAAGTAATGATGGAGAAAGTTGATCAAGCTTCTGAAGATGAGCTTGGGGACTTAGAATATGCGCTTGAAGATGCACATTACGCGCTTGAAGATGCTCGTCTTGATGCTGAGGTGGGTGCTAGTAAGCCATTCTTAGATGTATTGTTTAGTAGTCGCAAAGAAGGGTTTGCTGTTGGCGCCTATGGTTATTTTTTCAAGACTAAAGATGGTGGAGAGTCTTGGGAAAATTACGGAACGCGAATACAAAACCCCGATAGGTTTCATCTAAACGCTATTAACATAGTAAAGGGTGGCGCTTTATTTATAGTAGGCGAAGCGGGAATTATTTTTAGATCAAAAGATGGCGGAGAGTCTTGGGAGTCGGTTGATAGTCCCTATGGAGGGTCTTTTTTTGGCGTTGTTGGTACGCATGAGCGAGATGCGGTCATTGCATTTGGTTTAAGGGGGCACTTATATCGCTCCCAAGATGCAGGTAATACATGGAAAGCAATTGATTCAGGCAGTGAAGGGACCTTGATGTCTGCTGCAATTAGCCAAGAAGGTGATATTTCTGTCGTGGGTAATTCTGGAACTGTATTGTTTAGTAAGGATGGGGGGCGATCTTTTAATGAAGTTATACGTGGGGATCGTTTGAGTAATACTTCTGCAGTATTTGTTGAGCCAAATAAAATTGCCTTGGTGGGTGAAAATGGGGTGAATATATCGAGGCCAACAGGGGCTAAGCTCTAATACCTTCTTTGCATAAAAACATATAACCATAACGACTAGAATTAAGAGGATTGATGGATGTCAAACCCAGGCCAAGGCACAACAGAAAAACACCTTAAAGTGGTGGGTGCCGGATCTATCGCCGAGAGGCTTATATTTTCAAATAGAGCAGTCATACTAGCTATATTTGCTTTGATTACTTTATTTCTCGGGTTCAATGCAGCCCAGATAAAACCAGATGCTTCTTTTGAGCGTTTAATACCCTTAGAGCATCCATTTATTGTAAATATGCTAGAGAACCGAAATGACTTAGAGAATTTAGGTAACGCAATACGCGTTGCTGTGGCCGTTAAAGAGGGTGATGTTTTTAATAAGTCTTATATGGAAACGCTAAGCAAAATCACAGATGAGCTGTTTTATTTGCCAGGTGTTGACCGATCAGGGATGAAATCGCTATGGACTCCAAATGTTCGTTGGGTTGAGGTTACTGAAGATGGTTTTCAAGGTGGACCTGTTATACCTGATGGTTACGATGGTTCTAAGGCTTCACTGGATGCTTTACGCCAAAATATCCTGAAGTCGGGTCAAGTTGGTAGTTTGGTGGCAGACGACTTTAAATCCACTATTGTTTATATTCCGTTATTTGAGAATAACCCTGAAACAAATGAGCCACTTGATTATAAGGATTTCTCCCAGCAGTTAGAAGAAAAGGTCCGAGAAAAATATCAAACGAGTAATCCGAATGTATCAATTCATATTATTGGTTTTGCGAAGAAAATTGGCGACTTAATTGAAGGTATTTCTTCAATTGCTATGTTTGCTTTAATAACAATTGGCCTAACTCTGGCTTTTCTGTTTGCTTATTCGAGATGCTTTATAGGGACTCTCGTTCCTGTATTTACCTCTATTGTTGCAGTCGTATGGCAATTGGGTATTTTAAATCTTTTAGGTTATGGTTTGGACCCTTATTCTGTATTGGTGCCTTTTTTGGTGTTCGCTATTGGTATTAGTCATGGGGTTCAAATAGTCAATCAGCTTGCTGTTGAGTTAGCTCATGGTCATAACCCGCTGATGAGTGCGCGACTTTCATTTAGAGCATTGTATCGCCCTGGGATTTTAGCTTTGCTCTCTGATGCGATTGGCTTTTTAACACTATTATTTATCGAAATAGATGTTATTAAAGATCTTGCAGTTGCTGCAGGTGTAGGTGTCGCTGTTATTATTGTTACGAATTTAGTGCTGCATCCAGTTATTATTTCTTATATTGGGTTAAGTAAGGGTGGTTTAAGACATGCCAAGCATGTCGAAATTCATGGTGATAAAAAGTGGCGAGTGCTCTCATTTATGGCTCACCCAAGTGTTGCTCCGATTTCTGTATTAATCGCTATCCTTGGCTGTGGTATTGGTCTGTATTATCAGAAAGATCTTAAAATTGGTGATTTGGATAAAGGTGCACCAGAGTTAAGACCAGACTCTCGGTATAATCTTGATAATGACTACATAATCAGTAATTACAGTACGAGTTCAGATATTCTCGTTGTCATGGTAAAAACGCCTGCTGAGATGTGTTCGACATATGAATTAATGGATGTTATGGACAGGGTGCAGTGGCGTCTTGAAAATACGGCAGGTGTTGAATCTACCGCTTCATTAGTGACGGTATCCAAATTAGTTACAAAAGCCTTGAATGAAGGCAGTCTAAAATGGTTTGAGTTGTCTCGTAATGCCTCAATACTCAACTCATCTATTCAGCGGGCACCGGCGGGTTTGGTGAACTCAGATTGTAGTATGACGCCTTTGATTATTTACTTGAAAGATCATGAGGCGGACACCTTGAGTCGGGTGGTCGATACAGTTATAGAGCTTATAGACGAGTATCCTAGTGAAAACTATACCTTCCTGCTTGGCGCTGGTAATGCTGGTGTTGAAGCGGCAACTAATGAAGTTATATCTGAGGCTAAGAACGGAATGTTGATAGCTGTATACTCAGTGGTTGCATTCCTATGTTTAGTGACTTTCAGGTCAATACCGGCTGTAATATGCGTTATCACACCTTTAATGCTTACTTCAGTATTGGCTGAAGCCTTGATGGCTCAGTTAGGAATTGGTATCAAGGTTGCAACCTTGCCCGTAATAGCGCTTGGTGTAGGTATTGGTGTTGATTATGGTATCTATATATATAGCCAGCTGGAGACAAAATTAAAAGAAGGAATGTCTTTACAGGAAGGTTACTTTCAAACTTTGCGTTCAACGGGTAAGGCAGTTTGTTTTACTGGTATTACTTTAGGTGTGGGTGTATTCACGTGGATATTCTCACCTATTAAGTTTCAAGCAGATATGGGTATTCTTTTATTCTTTATGTTTATTTGGAATATGATTGGTAGCTTGTGGTTATTACCTGCTTTAGCGCGTTTTTTGATTCGTCCAGATAAAATTGCTGCAAAAGAGCGAGCTAAGCAGGCTGCTCGATCAAACTAATCTGGTGAAGTGGTAATTTATTTTCATTAAGTACCTTCCAAGCCTTGGTTAATCCAAGGCTTTTTTGTTGCTTAGTGTCGATTAGTTAAAAAAATACAATAATCAGGTATAAATCTTTAAGTATTTTGTATAAGATTTCGCGCTCGATTTATCGGCAATGAAGTTGTCGAACTCTTCTCACATGGTCTTTGGTGAGGGTCACCACTGGAAACTGAGGTTTTTATGCCAGTTATTACTTTGCCGGATGGCAGTCAAAGAATATTCGAAAAAGCCGTTACCGTGATGGATGTGGCTATGGATATTGGTCCCGGCTTAGCTAAAGCGACAATAGCAGGAAGAGTTAATGGTGATTTGGTAGATGCCAATGATTTAATTTCTGATGACTCAACACTGAGCATAATTACTGCTAGGGATGATGAAGGTTTAGAAATTTTACGACATTCCTGTGCTCATTTAATTGGTCATGCTCTTAAGCAATTATATCCTGATGCGAAGATGGCAATTGGGCCAACAATTGAAAATGGCTTTTATTACGATGTAGATCTTGAGCATCGTCTGACTGATGCTGATTTAGATATTCTTGAAAAGCGAATGCTAGAGCTTGCTAAGACAAGCTACCCAGTTGTTAAGAAGGTTGTTTCGTGGCAAGAAGCAAGGGATGCATTTGAAGTTCGTGGGGAAAGTT
>CAXBKC010000167.1:0-7946 GCA_963975615.1 uncultured Oleiphilus sp. | reverse complement strand
AATCATACATTTAATGATCATTATCTAGAAGTTGACTATGACTTGTCAGATGTGATGTTTGTATGTACCTCTAACTCCATGAATATACCGCCAGCTTTGTTGGACCGAATGGAAATAATCCGTATCCCCGGATACACCGAAGACGAGAAATTAAATATTGCGAAGCGCTACTTGCAGCCTAAGCAAATTACAGATAATGGCCTTAAGCTGAAGGAACTTGAAATAACAGAGCAGGCTATAAGGGGTATTGTAAGGTACTACACGCGTGAGGCTGGTGTTCGTGGTTTAGAGAGAGAAATAGCAAAAATTTGTCGGAAAGTGGTTAAGCAGGTACTTGAAGATAAGTCATTGAAAACTATAACAGTATCAGGTGATAACTTAGAAGAGTATTTGGGTGTCAAGAAGTTCAGCTTCGGTATAGCGGATGAGCAAGATAGGGTTGGTCAGGTAACTGGTTTGGCTTGGACTCAGGTTGGTGGTGAGTTGTTATCAATAGAGTGCGTCGCAGTAAAGGGTAAAGGGAAGGTCATTAGGACTGGGTCCTTGGGTGATGTCATGCTTGAGTCAATCCAGGCTGCTATGACGGTTGTGCGTAGTCGAGCGAGCGCTTATTACATTGATGAAGAGTTTCATGAGAAACACGATATACATGTGCATGTACCAGAAGGTGCGACGCCAAAAGATGGTCCTAGCGCAGGGATAGCAATGTGTACTGCTATGGTTTCTTCTTTTACAGGAATTCCTGTTCGTGCAGATGTTGCGATGACAGGGGAAATTACATTGCGAGGCCAGGTTTTGGCAATTGGGGGCTTAAAAGAAAAGCTTCTTGCGGCGCATCGTGGTGGAATAAAGCGGGTTATTATTCCGGCTGAAAATGAAAAGGACTTAAAAGAAATTCCAGAAAATATCAAATCTGAT
This sequence comes from uncultured Oleiphilus sp., assembly GCA_963975615.1. Lineage (GTDB taxonomy): Bacteria > Pseudomonadota > Gammaproteobacteria > Pseudomonadales > Oleiphilaceae > PZPK01. The sequence continues at coordinate 7,028 of CAXBKC010000167.1, read as the reverse complement.
TTAGAAATTAAGCCTGTTAAATGGATTGATGAGGTGCTCGATTTGGCTTTGGCCTATTCTCCTGATAGTAAGCAGCATAAAGAAAAGCTGGCGGAGAATGCCAAAAAAATTAGCGCTAAGCCTTCTGATGAGCCTTCAGAGAGAATAAATACGCATTAGTCGACTTGGTTGCTTGACAGGCCTTTCGTAGAGTTGGTATAAAACAGTCTGACGTCAGGTAGCAGTATTTTAGGGGGCTCCGAGCGGTCACGTTATTTTTTTATTCGCAAGAGAAATTGTGTTCAGAATTATCCCTATTTATAGGGTGGTTTTGATTTAAGTTAACGTTTTTCCAAACTAACTTAGTTAAATAAATTTCTTGATAGGGTAAATAATAGTGGTAATGTATCAATGCTTTTTTAAAGTGATCGATACATAATTATAAAATATGCGTTCTAATAGTTTTTCCTGATTGTTAGACGTGATACTTAGAAATTAAAAAAAGGGGTTTAGTGTGAATAAGTCTGAACTAATTGAAGCAGTCGCAGGGTCTGCAGATATCTCAAAGGCCGCAGCTGGCCGTGCAATTGATGCAGTTGTTGAATCAGTAACAAATGCGTTAAAAAATGGCGATCAAGTAACATTGATAGGTTTTGGTACTTTCTCTGTTAAGGATCGTGCAGCTAGAACGGGTCGTAATCCTCAGACTGGTGCTGAAATACAAATTGCTGCAGCTAAGATTCCTAGCTTTAAAGCAGGTAAAGGCTTAAAAGATAGTGTTAATGTCTAATAGCTAATTGTTGTATTTTATTTTATGAGCAATGCTCTGATAGGTAAAATACGCATAAACAAAAGGGCGCGTTCAAGTTGAATGCGCCTTTTTGTATTATTTATAGTGGAAGGCTTTTCTAAGTCACTACTTAATTAAAAACAAGAATTATATAGCTTTTGTCAGTTCTCCATATTTTTCTTCGACAAAAGAACATAAATTTGTACTAAAAAGATTAGGAAATTAAAAGGCATGCTTCAGGATATTCGTAAAAGCTCACAAGGTACTGCTGCAAAAATGGTCGTGGGTTTGATTGTGGTTGTATTTGCATTATTCGGTGTTGAGTCAATTGTTGGTGGCATAGGTGGTGATCCTGAAGCGGCTACTGTAAATGGCCAAGAGATCTCCCAGGCAGAATTTTTAAGAGCTGTTGAGGGTAAACGTCGTCAAATTTTAGCTCAAATGGGCGATAAGGCCGATCCGGACTTAATAGATGAAGGTGTTCTGAGGTCGTCTGTACTTGAGGGAATGATCAATGAGCAGGTGTTAGTCCAGGATTCCGACGCTAAAGGCTTATTTGTATCGGAGATGGCCATTGATAATTATATTAGGGGAATTGAGCAATTTCAGGTTGATGGCCAGTTTAATAACGAGCGAATGCAGTCATTGCTACGCAATGCTGGGCTTACCTTGCAGTCCTATAGAGATTCTTTGAAATCACAGTTTGTTCTTGGTCAGGCTAGGTCTGGGTTAATTGCTTCGGCATTTGTTTTGGATACCGAAATGGATGCGATTGTTGCCTTGGACCGTCAAGCGAGAAGTTTTGGTATGGCTACTGTTTTTAAAAGTGATTATGTCAATTCGATTGTTGTGACTGATGAAGAAGTGTCAGCGTTTTATGCTCAAAATAAGGATGACTATAAAAAGCCTGAAAACGTTGAAGTAAGTTATATCGTTTTGGATAGAGCAGTTTTAGAAGAAAGTATTGAGCTAGATGTTGCAGCGCTGAATAAACTTTATGAATCTGAAAAGCAAGATTATGAGGGTGAAGAGCAGAGAGCTGCCTCACATATACTAGTTAAAATTGATGATGATACGTCTGATGAGCAAGCGCTTGAAAAAATAAATGATATCCAGAAGAAATTGCAAGCAGGTGGGTCTTTTGAGTCTCTTGCAAAAGAATATTCCGACGATGAAGGTTCAGCTCAAAGTGGTGGAAGTTTAGGTTTGTCTCCAAAAGGTGTCTATGTTTCAGATTTCGAGAATGCACTATTTTCATTGTCTGTCGGCGATGTATCAATGCCTATAAAGACTGAGTTTGGATATCACTTGATACGCTTAGACCAAATAGAGGCGAACGACGTGCCTTCTTTTGATGATATGAAGGAAATGTTGGAGGCTCGTCTTTTAAAGCAGGAAGTGGATGAGCTGTATGCGCAATTGACTGAAAGGATGTCGGATATTACTTATTCTTCTCCTGATCTTACAGAAGCAGCTGAAGTGTTGGGCCTGGAGGTAAAGACCTTGGTTGGGGTATCTGTCGACACAAAAAATGAATTGTTCTCAAATAGAAAGATTCAGAAGTCTTTATTTTCAAATGAGCTTGTTGTTGAAAAGCATAATAGTGAGTTGATTGAAGTGGCTGATGGAAAAGCTGTCGTTTTTCGTGTAGAAAGCTATCAAAAAGAAAGTGTTCTTCCTCTTGAAAGCGTGAAAGAAAAGGTTCGCGATTACTTGAAAGTAGGGAAGGCGTCTGAATTTGCTCGAAGTGTAGGTGAGTCATTTATTGAACGTGTTAAGGCGGGTGAGGCAGCAGCTAAAGTGTCTGAGAATATGGGACTTAACTGGAAGGTATATGATGATATTCGGCGTGATAATATAATGCTGGATAGAGAGTTGATAACGCAAACGTTTACTCTTTCTAAAGACAGTGTCGGCCAGGATGGATGGCTTAGTCTCGATATGTCGGATGGTGATTTCTCGGTTGTTCAGTTAATTAAAGTGACTGAAGGCGATAGCTCTTCTGTTAGTGCTCTAGAAAAATCTTCCATATCTAATATGTTAGGAGATACTTTCGGTGGAGGGGACTACCAGGTTTATCAGCAAGTCGCTATAGATTTGGCTGACATTGAGCGAAGAAATAAAGCCAAGTAAAAAAGTTAAGTAAAAAGAGGCATTAGCCTCTTTTTTTATGTCTGATGATGTTTCCTTGTATTGGCGCAATTCAGCTTACTTTGAATATAGGGGTGATATTTTATTGAAGGCATCAATAGCTATTCTGGCAATATTTTGAGTACTGGTTATCTTTACCTAACGACTATTTAATGTATCTTTACGTAACTCAAATTTAGTAAAATTTAGTTTGTTTTTGGGTATGTAATGGAACAGTTTAGCCAGTTCACAAACAACTGAATAAAACGGATATTTAAGGCAAGCGTATTATATGGTTCTTGTTACAGCAGCATCTTTGTTACTCGTCAACCTGTTGCATCAATTTAAAGAAATTGAGCCGCAACCACCGGGTATTGTTCATTACAGTGTTGCATTAAATAATGGCGAATCTTTCGTAACCGAAAGAACTATTGTACAACCCTTTTCAGATATTAAATTTAGAAATATTGTACGACAAGCTTATGACTATAGTTGTGGCTCTGCCGCATTAACGACTATTTTACAGCATTATTTAGGTCGAAACTTCCAAGAACGACAGGTTATGGAAGGTTTGCTTCACTATGGTGAAAGTGATCGTATCGTTGATCGACGCGGCTTCTCCATGCTTGATATGAAACGACTTGTAACCGCCTTGGGATTTCCTGCAGGGGGATTTAAAGCGGAACTTAAAGACTTGATGGAATTAGATCACCCAGCGATAGTGCCAATTCACTATGCGGGATTTAAACATTTTGTGGTTGTTAAAACGATTAAAGATGGTCGTGTGTTTATAGCAGATCCTTCTCAAGGAAATATTACTTTTACTGTTGAGCGTTTCAAAGACGCATGGGATCAGAATGTTCTTTTTGTTGTCTTTCCTGGTAATACTAAACCTGTTGATGGATTAGAGCTAAGAGAAGAGGATCTTCGGTTTATAGATGATCAAACGCTATCACTGCAGGCATTTAAACATATTCCTTACTATGAAAACATGCTGCAATATAGATTACAAAATGAGTTAGAAAGACAAAAAAACTTAGTGCCCGAAGACACAAGGTCAGGAGCGGGTAATACAACCAAGTTTTTACATTATCGTCGAAACTAGTTTGTCTGATTAATTAAACACCAAAAAAGTTTAAGTGTGTGAAGAGTGAACTAACGCAATGATTTTAGGAAAGAAGGAAAAAATAATGAATTCTTGGATCTCCAGAGTAGTCGTATTGGCATCTGCAGTGCTTTTTATTTCGAGTGTCCAGGCGGAAACAAATGTCGATAAGGCCAGAGACGCGCTTGCAAAGAAAACTGATGATGCCGATAGCACTAGACAGTTGGAAGAGGTTTTTCAGGCTGCAGAAAAAAACTATTCTTTGCTTAGGTCTGGAGGAAAGTCGTTAAATTACTCTTTAGACTACTCATATTTATCAGACTCACGTATCGATATTGATATTGTAAATAATGTAGTACGTAATTTAGATATAAACCCTTCAGCAACCCATTCTTTTACGAACTCGTTTAGCTTTGATTATGGCATATTAAATAACTTAACTTTAAATGCCCGCCTTCCATTATCAACACGTTATGACACGCAACAATCGCTTTCAGTAACGGACTGGGGAGATGCTAGTTTCGGTTTGAGATGGCAGCCGTTTGCATACGTTCCAGGCAAGGCCTCTGTCACTATTAGTAGTTCTCTTAGTACAAAGACGGGTGTTAGTCCTTATGAGATAGATCCCAGATTACGCCTTTCAACCGGCAGTGGCACCTACTCTGTTTCTACAGGTCTAAGTATTTCTAAGGTTTTAGATCCAATTGTATTATTTGGTTCCTTAAGTTCTAGCTATTCATTTGAACAAAATGGTTTAAATCAGGTTAGGGGTGGGCGTGTTTTAAAAACGGTCCAGCAAGGGCAAAACTTTTCCTTTTCTAGTGGGTTTTCGTACTCGCTTTCTTATGATACATCTCTAAGTATCTCTACTCAGATTGGTTATAGTACAGAAACTACACTTTTTTTTAGTAATGGAACTTCAGCATCGTCGCCTGATTCAGTGAGTGGTTCAATGAACTTTTCGCTTGGTATCCGTGTTGATCCTAAAACGATCATGAACGTCAGCTTCGGTTTTGGTTTAACCGAAGATGCTTCAGATCTCAATATGGGGGTTTCATATCCTATTGATATTGGTGCCTTTACTTGGTAGTCATTCATTAATTCTTAAAGGATATGAGTTGTGACATTGCTTCCTAGGAAGATAATAAAGAAATTTACTGCAATATTGCTGATTGGGACTTTTATATTTCCACCTCAGTTATTAGCGCAATTAGCGAACGGCGTTTCCATCGATGTTAAGGCTATGTCTCTCGGTAATGCGGTGGTTGCAGATATCAACCCCGGTATATCTACGGTCTACCATAACCCTGCCGGCCTAACTCGCCTTAAAGAGCGCCACTTTGAAGTGGATCAGTTTGTCATTGGTGCTGATTTAGATAATGATTTTTATGCTCCAGAAGAATACGAGCTGTTTGGTTTAGAAGGCACAGGTTTTAATACATACGACCCAACAGTTCCTAGAGATCCTGTAGTAGGTGGTGATGGTGTTGGTAGCGGACATACAAATAAACTAGCTTTATATTTGCCCGGCTTTGGCTTGCAGCAATGGGTGTGGAATGGTCCGACTCTGTTACCACCCCAGATTGGCTTTTCGGTTAACCCTCCAGGATCAAAGTTTACCTTTGCACATAAAAACTATATGTCGTTTGCGGGTAACTTTTTTAAAGATGCAGAAAATCCAGGTATTTTTCTTGCTAAAGAAGCGACAGTTCAGCGATATACATACTTTTCACCTGCGGTAGGGTATGAAATAAACGATGAGTGGGCAGTTGGTGCCGGGATTCAACTTAGTCATCAAGGCTTCTATATTGCTCAGCATAACCGCGCACCTAATTTACTTATTGCAGTTGTAGAAATTTTGCAAGATGCATTTGCTTGTGAATTTGATAAACCCATTGGGCAGCGTCGAGACCCACTTCAGCCATTCTTATCTATATGTCAGGGGAACATTGGTCCTTGGGATGATGTTGGTCGTATTGATATTGATATGCAGGAGACACTATCGCCGACTTATAATTTAGGCGTTTTATGGGAGCCGACAGATTGGTTTTCGTGGGGCGCATCTTATACTAGTGAAGCTGAGATGCAGTTGAAAGGTCAGTTCTTGATGGACTATACCGACGAGTGGACAGCTTTCTGGAATGGTTTCAACGCGTCTATTATCGGAGCAATTACTGCAGCTATACTAGGTTTGCCACGTGGTGTTCCTAGTGAGTCAGGTCAAATAACGATGGATCTGACGATGCCTCAAATGTTTAAGACAGGGTTTCGAGTTCGTTTAACGCCAGATTTTACCTTAAGTGTTGATTCTACATGGACTGATTGGAGTCAATGGGATGAGTTTAACTTTAACTTTGATCGTCGTTTAGAACTGCTGTCAACTGCTCGTCTATTATCTGGCTTGGTGACCGATACCTCTCTGACTCTTCCTGTAGGTCTTAGAGATACTTGGCATTATGGTATAGGTTTAATTCATCACGTTAATTCACGATTAGATGTTCGTTTTGGTTTAGAGTTAAGAACATCGCCAGTCGGAAAAGATGTTTTCGGGCCTATTCCTTTAGGTGATATGAAAATGTGGGGAACAGGTTTTGGGTATAAGTGGGATAAGAGAACGGACGTAAGTGCCAGCTTATTCTATATGCAATCTACAGATTACATTCCATCAAACACTTCGTGTAATTTAAACTGTACAAATTTAACCAACGTTATCTATAACCCTTATGCAGGCTTGGATGTTAAATTTACGAGTCGAATTTATGGTTTTGGCATCTCTTTTAATCGTAAATTCTAGGCACACTGTTATGTCAAAAATAAATAAAACTATTATTAGGTTTTGTTTAGTTATTACTATGCAGTTGCTTTGTGCATCTCTGGTTAGTGCGGAACGTTATTCTGTAGAGCAGGATAGATTTGGCAACTACTCTGCGAAGAAAGTTGAAAAGAACCCGCTTTCCAAAGATATTATCCAAGAACAAGAACAAGAACAAGAACAAGAACAAGAACAAGAACAAGAACAAGAAC
>CAXBKC010000166.1:0-7949 GCA_963975615.1 uncultured Oleiphilus sp. | reverse complement strand
CTGCAATTATGCTTACAAGAGCTCAACGAAGACCAAAAACAAGTGATTGTGATGTCCTTCCTAGAAGGCATGACGCATAACGAATTGGTAGAACGCGTACGCTCACCCTTGGGCACAGTAAAAAGCTGGATACGCCGAGGCCTCCAAAGCCTACGAGTCTGTTTAGAAAAATAAGCAGTCGCTTAGTTACATAAAAAGGTGTCAAGAGCAATGAACTATCTAAGACCTAATTTACTAGAAAAACTGGCCTCGGAATATGTCCTGGGGACAATGCAAGGTGGCGCGCGCCGGCGCTTCGAGCGCGTCATGATGGAGTCTTATAAAGCTAGGCAAGCAGTCTGGGATTGGGAACAACAGATTAACCCGCTCGCGCAATCCGTCAAAGCGGTTCAGCCACCAAAACGCGTCTGGCAAAAGATACAACAACGAATCAAGCCACAAGATCAGTCAACGGCTTGGTTTAGCCTAAAATGGTGGCAAGGTTTCTCTGCTTTAACGACTGCGTTTGCCTTGGTCTTGGTGGTGTTAATTACCCAACAGCCAGCGCCTGTGTTAATGCACGATCAATTAGCATTATTCAATGATGACTCTGACCAGCCCTTGTGGTTAGTGTCAGGTAGCAGCGAGTCTGGTCAGTTATCGATTAAACCTATCAATACACAAGCTGTTGCGGTCGATAATAAAGCCTTCGAATTATGGATGTTACCAACTTCCGGGCAGCCTAAATCACTCGGTTTGATGCCGGTATCCAACAAAGAAACCAAAATGGTACTTTCACCCCAGTTGCTGAGTGTTCTGCAAAACAGTAAAGGTCTCGCTATTAGTATAGAACCAAAAGGTGGCTCGCCGACAGGACTACCGACTGGCCCAGTGGTTTATCAAGCTCCCCTAATTGCTTTCTGAACAAGGCTCGAATAAAACCTTGTCTGGCTCTATGCTCGACAAGGTTTTATGTTTAGCAAACATTTGTTATTTCCCTTTCTTGCTACCCAAAACATTCTATTGATATTGAATAATGCTATTGTTGATATTATTAAATATTTGCTGGTTTGGAACCCGTATCTCAGTGCGAGATACAGGTTTCGCCTAACAGGAAAAAATAACAATGTTCCGAATTAAAGTTGAATGTGTTCTTAATAAAAGCATCGAGAAGGTTTTTGACGCGATCACAGACCATGGAAACTATAAAAAATTTCCCGGAATAGATGACTCAATCTTGGTTGAAAAAGGCAAAAGCGAGAGAAATGGCGAAGGCGCATTAAGAATAATTTCTGCCAAGCCCTTCCAGCTAACAGAACGAATTACCCATTTCGAAAAGCCATTTTGCATGAAGTACCATATTGAAGCTTCGAGTCCAATCAGAATGCGTCACGATAAAGGTGAAGTCACTATGCAAGCAGTTGGTGATAAAACTAAAGTGCTGTGGATATCTGAAGGCCACATGGACATTCCTATAGTAGGTCATGTTTTTGATAAGGTCGTTGAACTAAAAATATCCAAAGCGTTTCGAGCAATCCTAAAACATATAGAAGAAAACTGATTAAGTTGAACTTAAAGGAACCATCATGAATGTATCAGTCAGTATAGAAATACTCGCTCCGGTTGTTGCTCTGGTGGCTTGGTCTATGTTCATGTGGCTATGGATGTACGCCACTCGTATTCCTGCAATTCGTCATGTAAGAATGAAACTAGATTCCAATGCACCGCGTGGCGAACAAATGGCCACACTCCCGCCTAAAGTACGTTGGAAGGCCGATAACTATAACCATTTAATGGAGCAACCAACGATCTTTTATGCTTTGGCCATTTCATTAGCATTAATGGGCGAAGGCAGCGGAGTAAATCTATATTTGGCTTGGACTTATATTGTCTTGCGTATTTGTCATAGCTTAGTTCAATCGTTAATCAACAAAATTGAACTTAGGTTTTTACTATTTTTTCTGTCTAACGTCCCACTGCTTGCCTTAACGTTTAATGCCGCAATGCTCTTTGCTGAGTAAATAGGATTATATCGATTACATCGCTGAAGACATAAAGGTGTTGTCGCACCAGAAGTCTTCAGATTTTTTTGCCCAGGTGATACTGGTATTTGTCAGTCGCTTGGTACGATACGTATAATCTTGCCGCTATCAGTTGAGAGATAAAGCCAGCCCTGTTCGCTTTCTTCTATACTACGAATACGCTCACCTAGTTCCTCAAGAAGTCGCTCCTCTTTTAGTTCTTTTCCAGAAGCGTCAAGCTGTATACGGTTGAGGTGAGTAAGTACCAAAGCACCTGCAAATAAATCGCCTTTCCATTTTGGGAATGCTTTTCCTTGATAAACCAGCAGGCTACTCGGTGCAATAGATGGAATATAGTATTTAATAGCTTGCTCCATGCCTTCCTTTTGAGTGGCTTCACCGACATCGAACGGCCCCCAGTACTCTTTTCCATGCGATATAACCGGCCAGCCATAGTTAAGCCCCGGACGAATAATATTGATCTCATCACCACCTCGTGGACCATGTTCAATCTCCCAAAGAAGTTGTCTTGATTGATCAAAAACAAGCCCTTGCGGGTTTCGGTGACCGACACTCCATATTTCAGGCAAGATGTTATCATGCCCGATAAATGGGTTGTCTGTGGGCACACTACCATCCAGATTTAGACGTATAATCGTGCCTGCATGATTACTTAAATTCTGTGCATTAGACCTCTCGCCGCGATCCCCTACACCGAAAAAGACATGCCCAGATTGATCAAATGCAATTCTGCTTCCAAAGTGCTGAGTGGCGTCACTAGCAGCATTTGTAACTAATAAATCCTGCCAGGATAGCAGCTGATCCTTAACTAGTTGAGCTCTCGCTAAAACTGTTGTTGCTCCGTCTTTTTGTGCTTTGCTATAAGTAAAATACAGCCAACGATCTGTAGCATAACCTGGGGAAACAGTCACATCGAGTAGACCGCCCTGCCCTTTAGCAAAAACGTCTGGCACACCTGAAATGATGCTCATATTCTTAGTCTTAACATTCAATAGCTTTACTGTTCCATGACGCTCTGTAATCAATAAGTTGTCAGGAGAAATGAAGGTCATGGCCCAAGGTATACCAAAACCTTCTGCAAGCTGCTCTACTTGATAAGACATATTATCGCTCTTACCCTCGATCAATAACTTGGCTTGTGCGTTTCCCGTAACGCTGACTAAAACAGCTAAAAGCATGAAGCTCAGTTTGTAAAAAATTTGCATGCTGACCTCTCAATTCAAAGATTCTTAATAAGTAACAATAACTTTATATTTTGGTTAACTCAAAGAGTTAGGACAAGTGGCCAGCTGATACCCCTTCTTAGAAAAAGTGAAGGTATACCCAGAATATTGACACATTTTAAAGCGTGTATCTGGTACCATGAGAACGAGTATACTTATAGGTAGTAACTGTAATGAATGATGATGAATTAGAAGCCCAGCGCTTAAAAAAACAAAGCCAACCGGATAACAATGAACTGTCGACAAAAATAAAGGCTTCCATGCCTAATTGGGTTGCTAGCTTAGGTGTTGCCGCTATGCTGGTTATTGCCTTACAACTCACTTTTGTATTCCAGCCCAATCAAGATGAAACCATCGATCCGAAACTACTCGATAGCATTCCGTCTGCGATAACAGTGCCGCATTGGGTGGTCAAATTTACATTTAAACCTAGCGCCAAATGGCGTGAAATTACTGGCACTTTAACGTCAGTGAAGGGTGTTATTATTGATGGGCCTTCTGGCAAAGGGCTAGTTCGAGTCGCAATCGCTAAAGAGTCTGGCGACTTAAATGAGTCACAAGCACTTTTGACTCGGTTAAAAGTACAACCCGCTGTTGAGAGCGTTTTTCTTGAAGAATAGTCTTAACCGAAAATGAGCTCGTGGAAACTGGAACGCCCTTCGACAAGCTCAGGGACCAAAAAATTCGTTCGTTGAGCCCGTCGAAACGGATAAGAAACGTGAAACAGTGGAATTACAAACACCCTTCGACGAGTTCAGGGAGCGTAAAGTTTGTCTTCGATAAATATTGACTTGAGCTATAGGATCTCAGGGACCGCGCTTTGAGGCAAGCTTTTCTTGCTCATGCTCGCTTGCTGTCTCTACTCGTTCGGCCTCTCTCATTGCACTAATAAGCCTGGCATGCTCTGTTGAACCTTGCCCTGAATGTAAGTATCGTTTAGTCGCCTCAAAGACTTTTTGCCAGACATTAAAGCGATAATTTAAATTCAGTAAAGACTTAGCAAGAAAGTCTGGGTCTTCTCCAAGTTCTCGCATCTCGGCGGCTTTCGTTAAAGCTTGTTTCAATTGATCTTCTGTTGGCTTTCCCATGAGAATCCTTTATTACTAAATAACGGTACCTAAAGTTTAGAATGTTCCCAGAACTTCACAAGTTAAGATTCTGACTAAGCACTTTGGCAATTTTCACCTACACTTACTAAACTTTTATCTAACAAGATGCTTTTATGTTCAAACGAGTGCTTTTTAAACTTCGAGATCAGTTGCTAATTACACTAATATTAGTCGGCTTAGTACCTTCTCTTGTTATTTCATATGAAGCATTCCAGCATAACCAAGAACAAGTTTTAAGCTTTTCAACTGAACTGGCGCAAAAGAAATTACAGCTTGTCGCACATAGTATTAGCAATGAATTTAATGAAGCCGAAAGCCTTATAAAAACTTATGCCAGAACACCACAGCTTCAAGGTTTTGAATATAATCGCTTTATGCCGTTCTTAAAGTCTGAACTCGAACACCTCAAGCCAAAATATGAGAAGTTTATTGTCGGCTTACCCAACGGGCATTTTTTTAATACTTCGGGTGGAAACCTTCACCAGGGCGGTATTCGTACTTTCAACGACTCTCTAGCTAATGCAAGGCCCCGAAATATTCTTAACCGGGATTATTGGCAAAAAACAGTACAAACAAATTTAGAAAATAACACCGTTATCTATACTTCAAACCCTATGATTTCCTACACTACTGGCGTCAAACAAGTTGTAACGGCCGCTACAATTCTAGACGCCAATAACAAAGTTGTAGGCATGATTGGCCTAAGTTTGCCTTGGGAATATATTCATGGATTAATTAAAAATCTTATTGATGAAAACTTCACATCCATTGATAAAAACCCAAAAGTTATGCTCATGTCTGATGACGGTACCTATTGGTATCATTGGGACCAGAATAAAATAATCCAAATAAAGAAAACGGATAATGGCCGGCTAATTCTTAATGACAATGGTGAAAAAGAGGTTGTAAAATTTAATATTCTACAAGAAAAAAACACTCAGATAAGCCGTATAGGCGCCGACATGCTTGCTGGTAACACCGGCATTGTGCCCATCCAGCTTAATGATTCTCCCCATCATTTAGCCTATCAGCCGATCAAAGGGAGTCGTTATAGCATTGGCTTAATACTTGATAACACCCCTTTCATGGCACCTGTCAAAAATAGCCTAAACCATACCCTATACATTATTTTACTATCACTTTTGATCATCATAGTATTAGGGCTTATCTTTGCCCGTCTCCTATCGAATCCAATCGCTCAATTAGTTGAAAAAATTTCAGACCTTGCTTTAGGACAAATGCCTGACAAAAAAGTCAAAACCAGCACAAAAGAGCTACAAATTTTAACCGATGCTATTTTCAACTTATATGACAAGATAGACCAGCAAAGACAAAGCTTGGAAAAAAATCAGGAGCGATTCTCACTTGTTGTTAAGGGCTCAAATGATGGTATCTGGGACTGGGATTTAATAGAGGGAAATTTATATTTATCTCCTCGCTGGAAGGAAATTATTGGCTACGACGATAACGAGTTAGACAACTGTCTTGAGACATCTCGCAGTCATATCCATCCAGATGATAAAGCGGGCATCGATAAATTATTTACCGACCTGATCAACAATCATACAACCAGCCAATGTCGCTTCAGAATGCTATGTAAAGATGGTTCATATGTATCTATCTTAACCCGATGCATCGTTGTAAGAGATGAGTACAACACAGCGCTTCGTATTATTGGCTCAAACACAGATATCTCTGAATTAGTTGCCCGAGAACAAGAAGTGATTGAGCTCAATAAGCAACTTGAGACAAAAGTTTTCCAACGCACCAAAGATCTAGTTATTGCTCTCAAAGAAGCCGAGCAAGCTAATGAAGCCAAAACAAACTTTTTATCGAATATGTCCCATGAACTACGAACCCCGATGAATGGCATTATTGGCTTAACAAAGGGATTACCTCGATAAGGTTATTCTTTCATCCAAGAACTTGTTAAAGATTTTAAATGAAATTCTCGACTTCAATAAAGTTGAGTCGAATCTCGTTGAATTGGAATTAACGGATGTCGATCTTTTTGAGGTTGCCCAACAAATCGAATCCTTAATGAAACCCTCCGCTGAAGAAAAAGGCATTAATTTCAAACTAGATCTGGATGCTTCGTTACCCACTTTTGTTTTATCCGACCCTTTTAGAATTTCTCAGATTCTTTTGAACTTATGTGGCAATGCCATTAAATTCACTCATGAAGGTCAGGTCGTATTAACAATCAAGCATATTGATGATGCGCACAATGAGGCGATCAATATTTTGTTTTCAGTGAGTGATACAGGCATTGGTATCCAAAACACACAACATTTATTTATGCCCTTCAAACAGGAAGACACCTCTACCACTCGTAAATATGGGGGCACTGGCTTAGGCTTATCGATCAGTAAAAAGCTAGTTGAACTAATGGGAGGCAATCTTCAGGTTGAGAGTCAGTTTGGGCATGGCTCTTGTTTTAACTTTACACTGACACTACATAAATCTAATAAAAGCAAAGACATGAGCTTGAAATCGGATACAAAAAAGACAACCGTAATCTCTCAGAAACCAAATAGCCGTATTCTTCTGGTAGAAGACAACAAGATCAATCAACTTGTTGCGGGGGAAATCTTAAAAAATGCGGGTTATCTTGTCACCCAGTCTGACAATGGTGAAGATGCAATAGAGAAACTAAAAGAACAAGAGTTTGAACTAGTATTAATGGATATCCAAATGCCCATCATGGACGGAGAAATGGCTACCAATATCATAAGAACTGAATTAAAGCTGACTGAACTTCCGATTATCGCACTCACAGCAAACGTATTGCCAGAGCAAATTGATCAATATCTACACACTGGATTTTCTGGTTTTGTCGGAAAACCTTTTGATGCAGCTGAGCTACTAAGTGAAATACAGCTTCACCTGAAACAAGCTGAAGAATAATAAAGCTTTGTTATTCAGCTTCAAGTACAGATTTAACCTCACAACGTTCAATCATCTTTACAATAGCAGACTGGATACTATCATCGTTATGCGCATTCTCTTTCGATTGAAAAGCTTGCTCTTGAGCCGGTGCATCTTCTTCAGTAATTAAGCTGAGTAAGACAGTAGTGGCCACTTTATTTTCATCTAACTTATATGCAATCGTGAGCGAAGGATAGCCTTGAAAGCCCATTTTTATACGTTTAGCTATACGCTTTTTTGCTTTATCAATATTCATAACAACCCCTGTTAATAAATCTAATCGAACGATACTTACTTAAGCAAAAAGTTCACAATTATAACGCTCGTTGAGCTTATCGAAACGGTCAAGAAACGTGAAGCAATGGAATTATAAACACCCTTCGACAGACTCAGGGACCAAAACTTTCGCTCGTTGAGCTTGTCGAAACGCGCAAGAAACGTGAAATCGCGGAAACTGAAACCTCCCTTCTACGGGCTCAGGGACCAAAAAGGTTGCTTAAGTCAGCGCCATTCAAATCTAATGTTCGATCACTAAATAGGCAAAAAAAAAGGCAAACCAATTAAGGCCTGCCTTTTAGCTATCTAATTAAAACATTAGATCGCTACGATGTTTTCTGCTTGAGGGCCTTTCTGGCCAGTCGTTACAACAAACTCAACTTTTTGACCTT
>CAXBKC010000165.1:0-7951 GCA_963975615.1 uncultured Oleiphilus sp. | reverse complement strand
CGCTTTAATGCTTCTACCTGAATTTGCCGTACACGCTCTCTTGTGAGGCCAATTTCTTTGCCCACTTCTTCAAGTGTACTCATTCTATAACCACGTAAGCCAAATCGACGCGATAGAACTTCTTGCTGCTTACCTGAAAGCTGATCTAGCCAACCATCAATGCTGCCACGCAAATTACTTTCCTGAAGCAATTCAGCTGGGTCAGAAGCACTTTCGTCTGCAACGGTATCTAATAGTGACTTATCCGTACTGCCGCCCATTGGCATATCAACAGAAGTAACGCGCTCATTTAAACCCAGCATACGCTTAACGTCGGCAACCGGCTTATCCAAAAGATCTGCGATTTCTTCTGGTGACGGCTCGTGATCTAATTTCTGTGTTAATTCACGTGCTGCACGCAAATATAAATTCAATTCTTTCACAACATGAATAGGCAAACGGATTGTGCGCGTCTGATTCATGATTGCTCTTTCGATAGTTTGACGTATCCACCATGTAGCATAAGTCGAAAAACGGAAACCTCTTTCTGGGTCGAACTTTTCAACAGCTCGAATCAAACCTAAGTTACCTTCCTCAATCAAGTCTAATAATGTCAGTCCTCGATTAACATAACGGCGTGAAATCTTAACCACTAAACGTAGGTTACTCTCAATCATACGCTTACGGCCAGCCTCATCACCCTTTTGAGCTAGACGAGCAAAATAAACCTCTTCATCAGGAGACAATAAAGGAGAAAAACCAATTTCGTTTAGATACATCTGCGTTGCATCTAGCTGACGATATGATGTCTGTCCTTCAGCCAAACCCAAACTAGATGCTTTTTTAGCCTTACCACGACCGGCATAGATTGATGTTACAACCGAATCATCATCCTCAGAATCACTATCTACTTCATTAAGTGACGCCTCTTCGGTCAATTCCGTTTCATCTTCGACTAAATCAAAATAATTATCTCTTTCTGCTGACATAATGTCTTGCCTCGCTTTTTATTGTTTGTTTTTGCTCACTATCCTGGAACTAAAACAACCTAGCTGTGTATGTTTCGTCAAAAACCAAATAAGGTATTTGATGCTACTTAAGACTCTCAATATTACTTCGGCAGGTACTGTAGAGGATCAACTGGTTGACCATCTCTGCGAATCTCAAAATGCAATTTTATTTGCTGTGATTCGGAACTACCCATCTCTGCAATTTTTTGCCCTATTTTTATAATCTGCCCTTCTTTAACCAGAATTTTGCGACTGTGGGCGTAGGCACTTAGATAATGCTCATTATGATTAATAATGACTAAGTTACCGTACCCCAACAAACCATTACCCGCGTAGACAACCTCTCCGTCTGCCGCAGCGAATATCGGATCGCCGAGCTGCCCCGAGATATCGATACCTTTATTAGGTACCCCCTGAGCAAGTCCATCTAAGTTTCCAGAAGAACGTGAATAGTATTTTGCAATGATCGGGCCAAGATGAGGCCATCTCCACTTTATGTTCTTGAAGTTCTTATATTTTTTATGTTCCGTTACATTTTTACGTTCATTAACGCTCTCTTTACTTTTTGTTACATTCTTTTTAGTCACTTGCTTCGTTTCTGTCTTTTTCTGACTCAATTTTTGATAACGTAATGATTTTTCTAAGTTAATTTTCTGACCAGGAACAATGACATAGGGAGGGTCAATATTATTGGACCTCGCTAACTCCTTCAAGCCTCGCCCATAGCGCCACGCAATCCTATAGAGGGTATCTCCAGACTGAACAACATGCTGCCCAAAATAAACTGGGGGATTGAATTTTTTATTCAGATATATCGACGAAGAAGTGCATGAAGTTAACAACAAGAGCATAGAGATACAAAACATTACATTGATCAACTTTTGTTCAAATAAATGCTTTTCGCATTTTGACTTTGAATACTTTTTAATCAATTTGCCATACCTTTATATTCTAAAAAGAACTAACAGATAATATTTTTATTCGTAATTTGAATATATATTCTAGAAATTTTCTTAAGTACTTACGCTAAGTTATTAATCTTTAATCATATTACCTAAGATTATAATACCTCAAGCCGTTACCAATTTTTTTTATTGCTACCTTAAGTAACACAAAATAAAGCGTGACGTGAGTAACAAATTCACTATTGTTTTATATTTTCCTCACTGTGCCAGCTAAAATGAAGACAATTAACCCTGCTGAAAAGACACAAATCATAGCGATAACAATTTGCGCATCATTACCGGTTAAGATTTCATAGGAAGAAGGAAAAACCGGCGCCTCCATTAATGGCATTAACAAGCCTTCACTATTCTCTCTATAACTTAGCACTTCTCTCCACGGCCAAACTTTCACCATTGCCCCCAACATAAACCCAGTCAAAATAGCCAAGGTGACATCTTTATATTTCTCAAAAGCCCAAGAAAGAAGGTTCGCTATAGATAGCAGACCAAACAAGCAACCCAGCATAAATAAGCTTAATGTCGTCCACTCAAAATTCTTAATGGCGCCCAACACCCATGAGTAGCTTCCTAGGATAAGTAAAATAAAACTACCCGAAATTCCTGGAAGAACCATGGCACAAATAGCTAACATCCCTGATAAAAATATAGTCAGACTTGTTTTTTCTATCGATGCGGGTGATAACTGGGTAATCCCCCACGCAACTAAAGCACCAAATAGTAAACATAAGACCAAGGTAAACGTCCATCTTTTGACGTCTTTTGCCACCACATAGACTGAAGCAAGAATTAGCCCAAAAAAACTAGACCACAAAGGTATAGGATAATTAACCATTAAATGGCTAATTACTTTAGCCAAAGATGCGACACTAACTAGAATCCCCGCAAAAAGGGTCACCAAGAAAATCAGATCTGTTTCTGAAATAAAATGCTTAAAATCTCTCTTTTTCACTAAAGTAAAGAATGCCGGCAATAACATTTTCAAAGCATTAAGTAAGCGCTCATAAATTCCAGTAATAAAAGCAACCGTTCCACCCGAGACACCCGGAACAATATCTGCGGCTCCCATTAGCATCCCTTTTACAAAAACCCAATACTCAAACTTCACTTCTTCTTCCTTTTAATGAATAGGATATCGATAAAAATTGATGCTCTATCTAGCGGATAGTTCCTGGCAAAAACGGAACAAACAATGCAGGTTCTATAATTTCTTGATCGAAACTTGAACCTCTTCGAGTGACGACGGTTAAACTCTGAGTCACATCACCAAGCGGAAGGATCATCTTCCCGCCCTCTTTTAACTGCCTCACTAACTCTTGAGGTATTTCTTTCGGCGCTGCGGTCATGATAACAGCATCGTATAGACCTCTTTCAGGCCAGCCAATTCCGCCATCTGCATGACGCGTATAAATATTTTTTATATTTAAACGCGCAAAACGACTAACCGCTTTAATCAGGAGCGGGTTAATTCTCTCGACACTAAAAACTTCGTCGACGAGCTGCGATAAAACAGCAGCCTGATATCCGGAACCCGTCCCTAGTTCGAGCACTCTCCTCGGCTCATCCTCTAACAGCAACTCCGTCATTCTCGCCACAATATAGGGCTGAGAAATAGTCTGGTTATGGCCAATAGGAAGCGCTGTATCTTCATAAGCTCGATGCGACAAAGCCTCATCAAGAAAGATGTGTCGTGGCATTTCAGCCATAACGGATAAAACACGCTCATTTGTAATACCGCCATCCCGTAGCCTTTGCACTAAACGCAAGCGTGTTCGCCTGGACGTCATGCCTATCCCTGCCAGATCAGTAGTCTGACTCACCAACTTATTCCTCTAACCAAGTTTTCATTGAATTCAGTACGTCATATTGCGTCATATCGACATGAATTGGCGTCACTGATACGTAATTATTTGCTACCGCATGAAAGTCGGTGCCCTCACCTGCGTCATCGCCATCACCTGCCAAGGCTATCCAAAAACGCTGATGACCTCTAGGGTCTGAAACTACATGCGGGTCCTGACCTTTAGCTCGATGACCTAAGCGAGTTACTTTAACACCTCTAAGCTGGTCAAATGGAATATCTGGCACATTAATATTCAACACTGTCCGCTGTGGAAATTGGTATGCACCCGTTTTTCTTAAAACATCTAAGACCACTAACGCGGCGGTGTCATAAAAAAAATTACCACGGTTAACTAGAGAAACAGCTATAGCAGGAGACGGCAAAAACCGACCTTCTATCGCAGCAGCGACAGTTCCTGAATAAAGAACATCATCACCTAAGTTCTCATGAGTATTTATACCTGAAATAACGCGTTTAAATTCAACTTGCTCATCAGAGCCATATTGCTGCTGAAACAAGCTAGACAAACCTAAATGAACACTATCTGTTGGCGTTCCATCTACCGCTAAAAAACCCGAAGAAGAACGCGTTACTTTTAACGGACGCCCTAATGTCAAAGATCCACTAGCACCACTGTGATCTCTATCTGGCGCAACAACTCTTATATTGTGCTGCGTTGAAATAGTTTTCGCCAACACAGCCAGGCCCTCTGCGTGAACGCCATCATCATTTGAAAGTAAAATTGTCATACAAATAAACCTTATTCAGATCGACTTTTAGCCGCGCCCAAACCTACTTCATACTCCATAAGCTCAGAAATAAGTGCAGTTGCAAAGCAGCCTGAGGGCAATGAAAAAGATAGTGTTAAGGTATTTTCGGTAATTTTCCAAGTAAGATTTTCCGGCACAATCGCGTAAGGCCGTCTCTCTAGTTTTAATCGGTTCTTATGAATCGCATCAGCAAATACGGGGTATTCTGTTAACACAGCACGCTCTACTTCTGATAATTCATTTACGCCAGCGGTTTCATCACCGTATAAAGGGCCGCCAAGGGAACAGCTTAACCAAGTCTGATTATCAATATTTCTAGCTAAATTCAAATTATAAAGAAAGGAGCGTGCTGCTGATAAGTAAAATGACCTTTGTGAGCGTGATGCTTTTATTTTCCCACTAAAAAAGCGCTCTCCTCGTTCCAAATTGGCACCGTTGAAGCCAAAACGCTGGGCGCCAAAATAATTAGGAAAACCTGTCTTGGCTATTCTTGCCAACTCTTCATCTACAAACTGGGCCTGCTCAAGAGAACGCACCACAATTTTAAATTTATTAGCTGCATGTTCACCGCGACGAAGTTTTTTAAGGTGCCGTCCTTGCTTAAGAATTTCAACGCCGTCCAAGCCTAGTTCAGACCAGACAGGTTCTGGTTTATTGCCTAAATAAACACTGAACCACTGACGCGTAACTGCCCAACGATCCTTTAAGCCAGAAAAGCCAACATCCATTAACTTTACATTTGCATATTGAGCGATTTTTTCAGCCACATACTCGGTATTCTGACCTTGTTTTTCTAGCCATAACCAAACATGTTCCCCTTCACCCGCTAACTCAGGATCTAAAAATTCTTCTACATAAAAATCTTCTACTTGCTCTTTAATAAGACCTTTAGCCGGAAGATTTTTGCTGGCGCGCGGAAAATTCAAGTCAAAATTAGAGCTCATAAACTAACACCTGACGTTAAAGGCAGCAGAATAACACTTGCCTGACATGCAATACCTTCTTTGCGACCTGTAAATCCAAGCTTTTCTGTCGTCGTTGCTTTCACACCTATACAGCCAATACCGACCTCAAGATCAGCGGCGATATTAGCTTGCATCTCTAGTATATACGGCGCCATTTTTGGAGCTTGAGCGATGATAGTGCTATCAATATTTCCGACTTGATAGCCTTGTTGCATTATCAATGAATTTACAGCTTTCAACAGATCACGACTATTTGCACCTTGCCACTTTTCATCAGTATCAGGAAAGTGTTTACCTATATCTCCCAGTGCCAAGGCCCCCAAGAGAGCATCCATAATCGCATGCAATAAGACATCGCCATCAGAATGGGCAATTAAACCTTTTTCATAAGGAATTTTGACACCGCCCAAAATCACATGATCACCAGCGCCAAAGGCATGAACGTCAAAACCTGTTCCTATTCTTGGATAATGCATGATATTTTTCTGCAATTTAGATGCTTCCTGCTCGACTCTTTTCTCATTATTAAATGAACGATGACTACTTATTTTCTTAGCTAAGTATTCCTGCGCTTTAGCAATATCTGCAGGCAAAGTCACTTTAATGTTCTGTTCCGAACCTTGAACCATCGAAGCTCGCTGCCCTATATTCTCAAGTGCTGATGCTTCATCTGTAATAACTTTGTCATTATCACGGCAAAATTCTAGCGCCTGACGCAGAGCTCCATACTTGAAAATCTGCGGTGTCATCGCTCGCCATAGGCCTGCTCTATCAATCGTCACACTAATTTCCAAACGGCGACCTAACCCTTTAGTGTCACTTACTCGCTTTAAGGTATCAGAAACAGGCACACCTAAAACCAAACCGGTATCAGTATGCTTGAGTTCGTCAATTAACAAATCTATTTCTTGTTTCGATAAACAAGGTCGAGCTGCATCATGCACCCATACCCAATCATCAGGATTTGCTTTATCAGAAATAAATTCTAAACCCTTTAATACGGTATCTGCTCGCTCACGACCGCCTTCGAACGTTATTATGCCGAAGTCAAGATTCAAACCACACTGATCAAAGTAAACATCTTGCTCAGATAAGCCAAGATACACTTTTTCAAAAGCGGGGTGATCCAAAAAGCATGTAAGGGTGTGCTCTAGAATAGTTTTATTTTCAATTTGAAGGTACTGTTTTGGCTTATCCATCTCCATGCGAGAACCAATACCTGCTGCTGGAATAATAAGCCAAAATTTTGGAGGGATGTAACTGGACATAAATAGGAAGGTATCAATTGTGAGTGAAAGCAATTACAACGTTCAACGACTAGAAGTAACTACCATGTAAAAACTTTCATCCTCTTTAATCATACCCAAATCAAAGCGTACACGCTCTTCGATGACATCATAACCACTTTTTAAATCCAGAACTTCTTCGTTTAAACGATTATTTCGATTTTCAAGAATCTTATTCTTTGCAATTTGCTGTTCAACTTTCCCTTCAAGCATCCAGACCTCTGAATAACTTCCACTGCCTATCCACAGACGATATTGCAGGCACAGAATAACTAGCACCAAAATACTACACAACAACTTCATATGAATTGTGACCCTAAAACAGTGTTACTTCGAACAACAAAATTTAAAATACTATCACCTAAAACATTCTTTATGCTTACTCCCAAAGGAACAAGCTCAATACATTGATATTACTCTAGTCCAGAAAATAGCTTTCCGCTAAGCAATGTATAAATATTAGAAATTATTAATGGGAATTAAAATGATAAAAGCATCGAGGAAAACCTGCGATGCTTTTATTGGAAACCAAAAATAGTTACTGGCCTTTGATTTCACTTCTTCCTTTATATGGCGCCTTGGCACCCAACTGCTCTTCGATACGCAGTAAACGGTTATATTTTGCAACTCTATCAGAACGACATAGCGAGCCTGTTTTGATTTGGCCAGCGCAGGTTCCTACCGCAAGATCTGCAATCGTTGTATCCTCTGTTTCGCCAGAACGATGCGAAATAACAACTGTATAATCTGCATCCTTAGCCATTTTAATAGCATCAAGCGTTTCACTTAAGGTTCCAATTTGATTAAATTTAATCAGAATTGAGTTAGCGATACTCTTTTCGATGCCTTCTGAAAGAATCTTGGTATTGGTTACAAAAAGATCATCGCCCACTAATTGAACACGGCTACCCAGCTTTTCAGTTTGATACTTCCAACCCGCCCAGTCTGATTCATCTTGACCATCTTCGATAGAAACGATCGGGTATTGATCGCACAATTCGGCCAAGTAATCACTAAAACCTTCAGCCGTGAAAACCTGCCCTTCACCACTTAGATCATACTTACCGTCTTTATAAAACTCTGAAGCAGCGCAATCTAAGGCCAAGGTGATATCTTTATTTAGCTCATAGCCAGCA